>NZ_JBXYJG010000013.1:0-100198 GCF_057396255.1 Psychrobacter sp. CX21
GGAAATACCCCCATATTTAAAACACTAAATAAGTAGAACTAAGCTGCCATATTAAGTTTCTGAATCGGCGTAAAGCCACCATTACCCATATTGGGTCTCTCGTTATTATAGTGATTGAGCCAAGCCTCAGCCTGCTGTCTCACTTGCTCTAAACTATTAAACAACTCCTGATTAAGCCAATCATAACGAACTGTTTTATTAAAGCGCTCTACATAAGCATTTTGCTGAGGATTGCCAGGCTCAATGTATTCGATAACAATACCTTGCTCAGTTGCCCAGTCTTTTAAATCATTGCTGATATATTCAGGGCCATTATCACACCTGATTTGATCAGGTTTGCCACGGCATTCTATTAGCTGATTTAAACTGCGTATGACTCTTTGAGCTGGTAGTGAGAAGTCGACCTCTATGGTTAATGCTTCACGATTAAAGTCATCAATGACGTTAAAGAGTCTAATGGCTCTACCATCGGTTAAAGCATCGTGCATAAAGTCCATGCTCCAGCTTTGATTGATATGAGTTGGTACAGCAAGCTTTTGTGGTTTGTCTCGCTTAATACGGCGTTTAGGCTTTATTCTTAAGTTTAATTCAAGCTCACGGTAGATACGATAAACACGCTTATGGTTGTAAGGTAGTCTGAGTACATTTCTTAAGTATAGAAAGCATAGCTTAAAGCCCCAGTTTTTATGGTCGTTTGTCAGATTAATCAACAGCTTGGCTATTTGCTCATTATCATCCGCTGTCTTTGGCTGATAGTAATAGCAGGTTATGCTGATGTTAAAGATCAGACAGGCCAAGCGTACGCTAATGGCTCTGGCTTTGATGTAATGCTCAGCAAGCTCTTTGCGCCTAGACGGCGCTACCACTTTTTTGACATGGCATCCTGTAAGATGTCTGATTTTAGACGCTCTTCAGCGTACATCTTCTTTAAGCGAGCGTTCTCAGCTTCTAATTCTTTAAGACGGGTAATGAGTGAGGCATCCATACCACCGTATTTGCTCCTCCATTTATAGAAGGTGCTCTGACTTATATTGTGTTCACGTAATATGTCACTGACGGGTACGCCTTGTTCTGCTTGTTTGAGTATGTTAACAATCTGTGTGTCGGTAAATCTTGATTTTTTCATGTCGAAATCTCCTGCTAGTATTTTAGCAGTTAGTTTCTACTTTTAGGTGTTATTATTTTTTGGGAGGATTACCCAATGTTTGTGTACTTTATTAGATTCGAAAGAGAATCTCGGATTAGGTGCAGTTTGACAAGGTGGGTAAGATTTTAGTTAAGCCTTAGGGTTTAGTTTTATTTAAATTTTAGTTTTATTCAGAGCGTGGCGACGTCTATGGCGCTACTTTTTTAACTTGCGGATTACTTGTTGGTTCATAAGTAATGATAGATACATCAGAAGAATCACCTTATTTCTAACCTTAGTAGAGTTTGAAGGAAGATTTGCAATAAAGCGTAGTCTATACAGCATGCGCGTTAAAGTAAGCTTTAATGTAGAATTAAACTCATTAATTAGCGCATAGAGGTAATTAGAAAATGAAGCTGTTTGATAGAATTCGAGCTGATTACAAACAGAGTAAAGCGATATTTTGGTTAAAGTTTATAATCATCATAGCGATGCTTTATTGTAGTTTGCAGTTACTTTTTATCATGATAAAAGACTTCAGGAGCAGTGAGTTCACTTCTACCGTCACTTTATATCCTTTCTTTATCGTCTTTCTTACAGGGTTTATATATTCTTAGATTAACACATGAAGTGCAATATCAAATGACAGGTGAAAAAAAGACCTAGATGCGCTAGCATCAAAGTTAATATCCACCGACCAAAGTGAGATTGTAACCATGAGCTATACACAACTAAGCCTAAGTGAACGATACCAGATAAATGCCCTAAAGTCAGCAAAACACAGCAACAAATTTATAGCTGACCAACTAAACAGAAGTCCAAGCACCATATCACGAGAGCTTAGGCGCAATAAAAGTTTGCGAGGTTATCGAGCCAACCACGCTCATATACGCGCACTCATAAGACGAGCTAACAATGCTTATAGCATCATGAGCACTCTATGGAACTGGGTTACCACAAAGCTTAAAGAAGGCTGGAGTCCTGAACAAATAGCAGGCGTACATGGACAAATTAGTCATACAAGTATCTACCGTTACATACGGCAGGACAAGGAGCAAGGAGGCAGACTGTATCAGAGTCTCAGACGTAAGGCTAAGTGCTATCGCAAACGACTAACTACCGAAACACGAGGGCGTATCAACGATAAGATATCCATACATGATCGTCCTTGTTGTGTAGATGAGCGTTCACGTATTGGTGACTGGGAGGCCGATACCATTGTTGGTAAGCGTCATAAGCAAGCTGTTGTCACGCTAGTTGAACGTAAGACAGGACTGCTTAAAATGAAACGTGTGCTAAGACGGACTGCAAGTGATGTATCAGACGCTATGATAGGGTTACTCACCCCCGTTAAAATACAGGTAAAAACTATTACCTCTGATAATGGTAAAGAGTTTGCTCACCATAAGGATGTTACAAAAGGCTTGTATAGCAGTTTCTTCTTCGCTGATGCCTACGCGTCTTGGCAACGAGGTACAAACGAGAATACCAATGGTCTTATCAGAGAGTATTTGCCTAAGGGTTCTGATTTTACTGCGGTCTCTGATGAGCAGATGCAGGCTATTGAGGATAGACTTAATAATAGACCAAGGAAACGCTTAGGATTTAAAACGCCTAATCAGGTGTTCTTTAATATTATGTAGCGTTGCACTTGGTGTGTTAATCTAAGATTTGATTCGGTTGTATCAAATATCATTTAATAAACAGAGTCCAAGATTTAAACCCTTGCGAACAAGCGCTCTTGCCAACTTTGCTTTGTCGGCACTACTACTTTTTACTTACTTCGTCACTAAATCTATTTAATAGACTGGTTTTAAAAGGCGATTTCAAATGAAGTGCAGTCTGAAAAGGTGGGTAAGATTTTGGTTAAGCCTTAGAGTTAAGTTTTAGCTGGAAATCTTATTTAGATTTAGAGAATGGCAACGTCTTTGGTATTTCCTTTTTTTGTGGGTTACGCTTAATTTAATACCAGCGGTGGCTATTGTATTGAAGATAGAGTGATTTCAGGATGGTCCTAATTTTGTCATTCAAGCGTAGTTTTTAGACATCAAGATGTAGTTTTTAAAAATTGTAAAATCAACTCCAATTCTGTAGTCAAATATTTGATCTTTAAATCTGTAGCTAAATCAGTTAAACACTCCCAATCCAAAATCCAAAAGCGGTTTAGCCCCGATTGCAACGGATATCCTGCTTATTGAGACGAATTGCAGAGGCTTGTTTTTTTCAGAAAATCGTAGATTTTCTCTTGCGTCGGGGTGAAGCAGTGCTTCACTTTATCCCTCCTCAGGCGCACGAAGTAAGCGACACCCCAAAGCTTAGCCTCTGCCTCGGATAAATAAGCAGATAGCAGTGGAAAGCGGGATTAGCTACAAAAAAAGCACCCTTGCGGATGCTTTTCATACAAATGTTTTAGGGAATCAAATAGACGTCTAGTACAAGCAATACGAGCGCAGATTGCACATCAAGTGCATTAAGCGAGTGTGACGCTGTAATAGGCGTCTATTTGGTTTGCTAAGCTATTCCCACTCAATCGTCGCAGGCGGTTTACTCGATACGTCATAGGTGACTCGGGAGACATCAGCGATTTCATTCATGATGCGGTTGCTGACCGTCTCGATGAGTTCGTACGGCAGATGAGCAAAGCGGGCAGTCATGAAATCCACCGTTTCAACAGCACGCAGCGCAATCACCCATGCATAACGGCGACCATCACCGACCACACCAACCGATTTTACAGGGGTGAATACCGCAAACGCCTGCGCCGTTTTTGCATACCAACCCGAACGCTCAAGCTCTTGCATAAAGATGGCATCAGCTTCGCGTAGAATGTCGGCATACTCTTTTTTGACTTCACCCAAAATACGCACACCAAGACCAGGTCCAGGGAACGGATGACGGTTAATCATCTTCGCTGGTAGGCCGAGGGTTAAACCGAGTTTACGCACTTCGTCTTTAAATAAATCGCGTAGTGGCTCAATGAGTTTAAACGCTAAATCGTCGGGCAAGCCGCCTACATTATGATGGCTTTTAATCACATGCGCTTTGCCTTGGTGTGATTTTGCAGATTCAATCACATCGGGATAAATGGTGCCTTGCGCCAAATATTCAATCGGTTTGCCGTCGCTACTTTGGCTGACATCACGGGCAGCATCAGCGAATACGTCAATAAAGGTTTTACCGATAATTTTACGTTTGGCTTCAGGGTCTGCCTCACCTGCCAAGGCATTTAGGAAACGGTCTTCGGCATCGACACGGATAACCTTGACGCCCATGTTCTCACTAAACACTTGCATGACTTGGTCGCCCTCGTGCAGACGCAGTAAGCCGTTATCCACGAACACACAGGTAAGCTGATCGCCAATGGCTTTGTGCAATAGCGCCGCCACGACGGAGCTGTCGACGCCGCCTGATAGTCCTAGTAAAACTTGCTTATCGCCAATTTCTTCTTTGAGCTGTGCTACTCGCATGTCGATGATGTTATCGGGCGTCCAGTCGCCAGCACAGCCACTAATGTTGTGCACGAAGCGCGATAGTATTTCTTGCCCTTGCAAGGTGTGAGTCACCTCGGGGTGAAACTGAATGCCATAATAATGCTTATCTTCGTTCGCCATTACCGCCACTGGGCAACTGGGGGTATTTGCGACCACATTAAAGCCATCTGGTGCACGGGTGACTTTATCACCATGACTCATCCATACATCCAAATGCTGTACGTGTTCACCGCTATGGATGTCGTCGTCTAGTCCATCAAGCAATTGACTTTTACCCGTCACCTCAATGGTTGCTGCACCAAATTCTTGCTTGGCGCTCGGTTGCACCTCACCACCAAAGTGGTCTGCCATCGCTTGCATACCGTAGCAAATACCGAGTATTGGCACCTGTAAGTCAAACACGGTTTGGTTAATCTGTGGTGCGTCGTCACCGTGTACACTTTCGGGTCCGCCAGATAAGATTATCCCCTTTGCATCAAAGTCTTTGATGCGGTCTGCATCGATGTCGTAAGGGTACATTTCGCAAAACACACCAGCTTCACGTACGCGGCGGGCGATAAGCTGACTGTACTGTGAGCCGTAATCTATGATTAAAATTCGGTCTTGTTTGATGGTGGGTGCATCGTTGCTCAATGAATTGCTCATGATGTCGTCCAAGTTTAGAGTCAAGTTAAGAAGTGGGTTTATTAAATGGGTATAGGGTAATGCATATAGGTTGACGAAAAAAGGGTTTTGAAAAATAAGCTACTGAAAAATAAGGTGCTAGATATGGGTATGAAACAGTGGTGCGTCGCTTGTCATAATTTAACTCCTATTTTAACAAGATTAGACCGAAATGTGGGTGCTGTATTTGAAACAATGCCTATTAATTGTCCGTTTTTTTTCTATTTAATATCTATTTAGGACAGTGGTGGATTACAGTTTCGCAACTATAAGTATTGATCAACACATCACTGCTAAAAAATAGTTATTTATATTGCTTATATTAAAAACTATCAGTAATATAAATTGACAGTTGCAATTTATACCTAATCTAAAAATTGATACTGTATCAGCTTTAATATGGTTTTGATTTGGTCCTAGCAAGTTTATATGCGTGGCTTAACCAATTATGGCGTCATCAAATTCACCTATTAACGATCTACTTATAACAAATGGACAGGTTATATCGCATGAGCAAATTTGCATCTTTATTTGGTAATACGGCCAAAACCAACCCCGACGATAATTCTGTAGACGCTGATGATTTTTTAGCAAATGCTAAAAATGGTAACACGCTCATGCAAGAGACACGCTGGAATGGGTGGGGCAACGTTAATATCACTAAAAAAGTCTCACCGCATGGGGCTAAGCTCATCAAATCCCATATTGGTAAAACCAAAAAACTGTCCTCGGTAACCCTAAACAAAGTCATCAGCCATGTACCCGACACACGCCTGCCAAATGCAGTAAAAGAATTAGATATAGTCACAATAGATAAAGAGACGCGTGTACGCCATGCGCGCGGGCAAAGCTTTCCTGATTGGATAGCCATGCACAGTGGTGATTTTGGTCAATTTCCTGATGGTGTTGCCCTACCTACCTCTACCCAAGAGGTTGAAAGGTTATTAATGCTTGCCAGTGAGCATGATCTTATTGTGATTCCATTTGGTGGCGGGACTTCGGTGGCAGGACACATCAACCCACCAAAAGACGCCCGCCCTGTGCTGACCATTGCCATGCATTTGATGGATAGACTCATTAAGTTAGATACTGAGAGTCAAATAGCAACCTTCGGTGCTGGCGCTCAAGGTCCTACGGTAGAGGCACAGTTGGACACGCATGGCTACCGTTTGGGTCATTATCCCCAATCGTGGGAGCTGTCGACACTCGGCGGCTGGATTGCGGCGCGTTCAAGTGGGCAGCAGTCTTTAGGGTATGGCCGTATTGAGCAAATGTTTGCCGGTGGTACGCTAGTGACGCCGCAAGGTACCCTTGAGATACCAGATATTCCCGCATCTTCGGCAGGTCCCGACTTGCGTGAGATGATGATGGGCACTGAGGGGCGAGTGGGTATATTTACTGAGGTAAAAATGCGAGTGCAGCCGCAGCCTGAGGAAGAGGTCTTTAAAGTGGTGTTTTTTCCCAGTTGGGATGCGGGCCAAGCCGTATTAAGACATGCCGTGCAAAAAAACATTGCCTTATCTATGCTGCGTTTAAGTAATGCTAAAGAGACGGACGCGCATCTACATTTAGGCACCACCCGTAGCCAATTTCTAGCCTTAAGTACTTACCTTAAAACCCGTGGTCTTGACTCGAATAAAGTGATGTTAACCTATGGGGTTAGCGGAAACAAAGCACAAAACAAGTTAGCTCTCAGCCAATTTAAACAGCTGCTTAAACAATATAATGGCGTGAGTGGTAAGCTGACAGATGTTATGGGCTCAATCTGGGCACATGGCCGTTTTAAATTTCCTTATTTGCGCGGCACGTTGTGGCAAAAAGGCATCATGGTAGATACCTTTGAAACGTCTATTAATTGGACAGATATTGATACGCAAATGGCGCAAATGGAGGCGGGCGTTCGAGACTCGTTGATAGATGAGGGCGAACAGGTCATGGCTTTTACCCATGTCTCGCATGTTTATAAACAAGGTGCGAGTCTTTATACCACCTACTTTTTTAGAGCGGCTAAAGATCATGCCACAACCTTAAAACGGTGGCAAAAGATCAAACATGCCGCAAGCAGTAGCGTCGCAAATGGCAAAGCCACTATTTCACATCAACATGGTGTGGGCCGTGACCATGCGCCGTATCTAAAAGCAGAAAAAGGGGAGCTTGGCTTACAAGTGACTCGCGACATGATTTGCAGCTTAGATCCAGACGAGCGTATGAACCCAGGCGCCTTATTAATTAAAAAGCACCTTAATTAAAAGCACCTTAATTAATAAGCACCTTTATTAAAAGCTACTTGAGTAAAAAACTTCTAAATTAAGAATTCATTAAGATTTCCTACTCTTAACCTATTAGCATTTGCTGTAGGCCGGTGCTTTTGGCCCAGCTAAAGAACAAATTTTATGAGGGTTGATGGGCTAAATGTTCAGCCTACGTCAAGAGTTGGGATTGGGTTTAAGATAGAAGATTATGCCCTATTCCCCGTAATCATTTTTAAGCGTTATAAAGAGACAGTTATGACTCATACCCAGCACCGTCAGCAATCTCTAGCGCCACTTAACCGCTCTGAACCTTGGGATTTATTGATAATTGGTGGCGGTATTACGGGTGCAGGCATTGCTCGCGAGGCGGCTAAGCGTGGTTTGGATGTCATAGTGGTTGAACAAAAAGACTTTGCTTGGGGTACGTCAAGTCGCTCCAGTAAAATGGTACATGGCGGACTGCGCTATATTGCCTCAGGCGATTATAAAACTACCCTACATAGTGTGCGCGAGCGTGAGCGAATGCTCAAAGAGGCAGACGGTTTGGTCAATGAAATGCACTATGTGATGCCGCACTATAAAGGCAAATTTCCGCCACCGTGGATGTTTAATACGTTGCTGCGGGTCTACGACAAGCTGGCAGGCAAACGCTACTTTACCTATTTTAAAAAGAATGCCTTTTTACCCCTAAATCCTGGTATTAAAGAGGACAAACTTTTGGGCGCTAGTCAGTTTAGTGATGCGGTGACAGATGATTCCCGATTGGTAATGCGCGTGCTAGATGAAGCCATTAATGATGGAGCCCATGCCATCAACTATTTAAAAGCAGACGCGTTACTAAAAAATAATCAAGGCCATGTGGTGGGCGCTACCTTAGTCGATACGGCCAGGCATCCTGATGATGCAGCAGGACGTACAGATACTTATGATGTCTATGCCAAAGTTGTGGTCAGTGCAACTGGCGCATGGGCGGACGATTTGCGTCTTGAGGCCACTGACGATACCAACATACAAAGTCAAATTCGCCCTTCTCGTGGCAGTCATTTGGTCGTCAGTCAAGACCGCCTTCCGATCAAACAAGCCTACACCTTATTACACCCTGTTGATAAAAGAGCGCTGTTTGTATATCCGTGGGAGAAACGTACTGTGATCGGCACCACCGACTTAGACCATCCCCCACTGGACGAACAAGAGGTGGGCATCACCAATGAAGAAGTGGATTATTTACTATTAGCGATGAATGGATTGTTTGACCATGCCAAGCTAAGCCGCGAAGATGTCATTAGCACGTGGGCAGGCGTGCGGCCACTCATCTCAGACAGTGGCAATGGCAAACGTGTTGATCCCAGTAAAGAAAAACGCGACCACAGTGTGTGGCTAGACAACAATCTAGTGACAGTGAGCGGCGGCAAATTAACCACGTTTCGGCTTATCGCCCTTGATGTCCTCAAGATATGTGAGCAGGTATTGCCGATAGACAATACCAGTATTGATGATGCTATTTTTACCAATCCTACTCCCACTGATCCTAAGTTTGCGACGCTGTCGCCAGATTTACAACGCCGTTTGCAAGGCTTTTATGGGCTTCAAGTAGACACGTTATTGCACATGGCAGATAGCAAAGAGCTTGTGCCCATAATTGATACCAATACCTTTGATACAAATATTTTTGATACCAATACGCTTTGGGCTGAGGTTAGATATGCTGCACGCTATGAGCAAGTGATACATTTAGATGACTTGTTACTGCGCCGAACGCGTTTAGGACTGGTGTTGTCAAACGGGGGTATCATCCCTAAAGTGGTCGATACTTTAAAAACCATTTGCCAGCAAGAGCTTGGCTGGAATGATAAGATGTGGCAGCAAGAGTTAACACGCTATCAACAGTTATGGCAGCGCTACTATCATCTACCTTCTAATTAAAACTAAAACCTAAATCAAGACTAAAACTATGACCTTTTCAAACACTTTACCTTTATTTTAGATTTTCTTTTCTTAGCTTTTATTTCTAGCTATTTGTTTCTAGCTATTTGTTTTTAGGCTTTCATTGTTTAGGTTTTTTAGCGGCACGATGTTAATGATCGCTTATGTAGAATTCAAAACCCTTGAAGATTTTTAAAACGCTAAAGGATTAAAAAGCGTTTAAGTATTTGAAGGTTTTGAAAATAATCGTAGTTTTAATCACTCAATGGACTGAGCGGTATTTCAATATGAGCAAGCACCCTACCCCAATTTATTTTTTAGCCATCGACAATGGGACGCAAAGCGTGCGAGCGCTTATTTTTGATCAATTTGGTACCGAGATTGCCAAAGCCCGTATTCCCCTCGACCCTTATTTTTCGACGCAGCCAGGCTATGCCGAACAACATGCAGAGTATTACTGGAAAACGCTTAGCGAGGCCTGCCAGCAGCTTTGGCAAACCAGTGGCATTCGCCCTGAACAAATTGCAGGCGTTAGCCTTGCTACTCAGCGCTATACGATGATATGTCTTGATGACAACAAACAGCCACTACGACCTGCTATTGTATGGATGGACATGCGCCATGGTAAAGCCAATGATATTGGTATGCTAGACCCGCTTACCAAGCTCGTTGGCATGGGGCAATTGGTAAAAGACGCACAGCAAAAGGCACGCTGCAACTGGCTATCTCATCATGAGCCTGAGATATGGGCTAAAACTGCGCATTATGTAAATTTGTCTGCTTATCTCACCTATCAGCTAACGGGCAAACTTATGGATTCTACAGGGCATGCCCTTGGTTATTTGCCCTATGATTACAAAGCTCAAAAATGGATGAAGCCAAGCAATATCAAATGGCGGCTGTTTAGTTGCCGGCTTAAACAGATGCCAGACCTAGTAGAACCAGGGCAGCTTATGGGGCACATCACAGCGAGCGCGACCAACGCCACAGGCATTATTGAGGGTACGCCTATGATTGCCGCAGCAAGCGACAAAGCTTGTGAAGCACTAGGCTCAGCAGGGCTTGATGAAAACACAGCGTGCTTGAGCTTTGGCACCACCGCCACCATCAACACCACCTCATCTAACTATGTCGAAGTGCTAAAGCATATGCCATCGTACACAGCGGCAGTGCCGAATCACTACAATCATGAATACATGATATATCGCGGTTTTTGGATGGTGAGCTGGTTTAAAGAGCAGTTTGCGCATTACGAAAGCCAGCTTGCTAAGACGCAAGGCATTGATACCGAGCATTTATTAGATCAAGCCGTGCAAGATATTCCAGCAGGATGTATGGGGCTTATGTTACAGCCCTATTGGTCGCCCGGCGTTCGTCATCCGGGTATAGAAGGCAAAGGGGCGCTGATTGGCTTTGGCGATGTGCATACCCGCGCCCATGTGTACCGCGCTATACTGGAGGGCTTAGCTTATGAGCTCAAGCTTGGCTTTGATACGATAGAAAAACGCACACGCAAGCCCATCAAGCATCTGCGTGTGTCAGGCGGCGGCTCCCAAAGCGATGCAGCCATGCAGCTCACCGCTGATATATTTGGTATGTCAGCATATCGTCCCCATACTTTTGAGGCCTCAGGCTTAGGTGCTGCCATCAACTGCGCTGTGGGTTTAGGCATCTATCCTGACTACACCACTGCCTGTGACGCCATGACGCATTTGGGTGATGAATTTATACCCATTGCGGATAACGTTGAGCTATACAAACGCTTATATCATGAAGTCTATCTTAAAATGTATAATCGGTTGCAGCCCTTATATCAAAGTATTCAAGACATCACCGGCTACCCAGCAAAGTAGCTGACGCACTCTAATTCTTATTATAGTAGTCAATATAATGGGGGTCGATATAACAGTCACTGATATATCAATGACTGATTTAACAGTTGCTGATTTGGGCTATTTTGAGATAGGCTGTTGTTTAAAACACAATGTGAACCCAAGGTTTGACCATGAAAATTGCTAGTTTAGTTATCTTTTTTATCACCGTCACCATTATCAACTATCTACTTAATAGATTCATCAATCTCGGTCACGATATGTCTTATATCTTAATCCTAAGTGTCATCACCACTTTATTGTTTTACCTCATGTCATTTATCAGACGACGACGTTCTAAATAAGTGCATTTTCCATATAAGTACATTGTCTAAATAAATACATTGTCTAAATAAGTGCATTTTGCCATTTATGAGCAGCATGACTGTGGCTCTTGATACCATTTGCACCATTAGGGTTTGGTTATGTTAATATACGTCGCAGCATTAAGTTTTATTAAAAACTCACAATTGCTAACCAATCCACTAACAAATCAGGAGCGGAATGATGACCACCTCTAGCGGTGACAACAATCGTCTCCCATCTAAACCAAATGCTGATACAAGAGCGGATACTAAAGCTGCCTCACAAGAATACTTGCCAGACTACATAAGAACCAATGCAAGACATCACAAACCTCCGCATTTAGGGACATTTAGCGTTGGTATGGATATGAGTCAACGTCGTCCTGATCATGAGCCTGATACCAGTATTGATAAATTCACCTTCGGCATGGTGCTTTTCATACTTATTGCCATCTGTATTCCGCTGATCTTCTATCCAGAACAAGGTAAAGAATGGGTAAACATTGCCCGTACCTTTGTTACCACCAACTTTGGTGTGGCTTACTTGGCCTTTGGTGTGATCGCTTCCATGTTTGTTGTTTATATTATATTTTCAGACATTGGTAAGATTAAACTAGGCCGTCCTGAAGACACGCCCGAATTTGCTGATAGCTCGTGGGCGGCGATGCTATTTTGTGGGGGTATAGGTGCCAGTATTTTGTATTGGGGTTTGATTGAGTGGGCATATTATTACCAAGGTCCACCTTTTCATCTAGAGCCAGGCTCACCTGATGCCATTCGCTGGGCGACCACTTACGGTATTTTTCACTGGGGACCCGTGGCTTGGGCCATTTATTTAGTGCCTGCGGTAGCCATTGCTTATTTTTATTATGTGCGCCAAACCCCTGTGTTAAAGGTTAGCCAAACGTTAATGCCATTATTGGGAGAAAAAATAGCCAATAGTAATTGGGCTAAGATGCTCGATGTATTGTTTGTATTTGGTATGGTAGGCGGCGGCGCGACTACGCTAGGTCTAGCCTCTCCGCTTATTAACGAAGGTTTATACAACCTCTTTGGTCTACCTCGTAATATTACCATGCAATTGGTGGTGTTATTAGTCACCACCTTGATCTTTGCCTATAGTGCTTATCAAGGGCTTAAAGGCGGTATTCAAAAACTCTCTAACATTAACTTTTATTTAGCCGTTGTCTTACTGGCATTTATTTTGATTGTCGGTCCGACAGTATTTATTTTAAATACAGGGCTTGAGGCAATTGGTCGTTCATTAACCGAAATGCCGCGTATGATGACTTATATCGAGCCCTTCAAAGACTATCCAGAATTAGGCTTTGAGCACACCACCTTCCCGCAAGACTGGACGGTATTCTACTGGGCATGGTGGCTAGTATTTGCGCCCACGATTGGTCTATTTATTGCCAAAATCTCTCGTGGTCGTACCATTCGCAATATGGTTGTTGGCTCTATGTTCTACGGATCATTAGGCTGCGCTATTTTCATGATTATTCTTGGTAATTATGGTCTGTATTTACAGATGAATGGCGAAGTTGACGTCGTAGGTATTCTAAACAATGAGACAGCAACAGCGGCAATTTTTGCGATTTTGAACAGCTTACCTATGTCCTATGCGGTGGTTGCTGTGTTTACTTTCTTAGCGATAATCTTTACCGCTACCACGTTCGACTCAATTTCATACATTCTAGCGTCGGTGGTACAAGTAGAAGTGGACGATGAGCCGCACCGCTGGAACCGTCTATTTTGGGCATTCACCCTGTGTCTATTGCCTGCTATTTTGATGTTCTTAGGCGATTTATCAACCCTGCAAACGGCTTCTATATTCGCAGGTGCACCGCTGATTATCATTTTATGTATGATGATGCTGTCTGTGATAAAAGCGGCTCGTTACGACTTGTATTATCAGCCTGATTATAACCTCAAAACCATTCATATTGAGGAGCTTGCAGACACTGCGCCATGGGAGATTGGTGAAACCTCCGATGCGCCAGAAGGTTCTGTGTTAGCACTACAAGAAGAGTGGGGGGATATGATTCGTGATGAAGAGGCCGAAGCGGCAGAAGAGCTTGATAAGCTGCATGCTAAAAAGCTTGATGATGACCATACATAAGTTATCTAATCAAAATAAATAGCAAAGAGGCTGGATTAATTAATCCAGCCTCTTTTTTTCGCTTTAACCACTGTCTACTAAGCATCGCCCAATGCTTGCTTTAAACGAGCCAGCCCCTCACGCAATATAGACTCTGGACATGCCACGTTAATACGCAGTTTTAAATGCCCTTCTTGTCCATATTGTATACCTGAGTTGAGATCTACCTTGGCGTCTCTTAGTTGGTTATATAACGCTTTGTCATCATCACCATACGCCGCACAATCTAACCAAATCAAATACGACGCTTCAGGACGCATTACCTTGATATCCGGCAAATGAGCCGCGAGATAATCAATAGTTAACTCTATATTTTTCTCAATATACGCAAGTACTTGCTCCAGCCACTCACCCCCGTGCTCATAAGCGCTTTGCATCACAGTATAAGCAAATAAATTTAACTCAAATTCATCATTGAGCTTTTGATGATTATGAATCTGTTTTATCAGCGCCTTATCTTTAGCAAAGATAAGTGAGCCTTTAATACCAGCGATATTAAAAGTTTTGGTCATTGAGGTTAAACTTACGGTCATATGCTCATAGCCTTTGGCGATATTTAAAAAGGGCGTAAACGTATGTCCTGTTAAGGTCAAATCTTGATGAATCTCATCACTCACAATAGCAACATGATATTTTTTACAGATTTCAAAAACATCAGTCAACTCCTCTGCCGTCCATACCCGCCCGCCAGGGTTTTGGGGATTACACAACAAAAACACCTTCACCTTATGTTGTTTGATTTTGGCTTCCATATCTGTCAAATCAAAGGTGTATTTGCCCTGATCTTCTACCAGCGCCGACATAACTGCCTGACAACCGTTCAGCTTAGTTTTGGTTACAAAAGGCGCATATATAGGATCATTGATGAGTACTGCATCGCCCACTTCGGTAAACATATTTAGCATCAGCGCAATACTCGGCACCACCCCAGGTGAAAACAAAATCTCATCTTGAGTGAGCGACAACCCATAACGACTGCTGTGCCAGTTTATGATGGCCTCATACAGCGCCTCCGTTTGTTTGGTATACCCCAATATGCCGTGATCGACCACCTTTTGAATACTATCCAAAATAGGCTGAGCCGTCTTAAAATCCATATCCGCTACCCACAATGGAATGGTGTCATCGTCATAATGCCACTTGATTGAGCCGGTGTTACTGCGGTCAATCACTTCGTCAAAATTGTATTGCACTGCTTGCTCCTAAACTCGAAATAAACATTTTCTATTGCCCATTATAGACCACCCAGCACGCGACTTTATGAATATAATCATTAAAATAACATACTAATAAATAGCCAATCTCGCCCTGCGCTACTATCTGCCCTGCCCACTAATGCGGTGACTAGTGGCTGGTAACGTTCCTGTTATCTCGATACCGCTCCCAGCCTAGCACCGCAGTATAGTGGGCAGACCAGTATATCCGCTTCGGTCAAGGCTAAACCGCTCTTGGAGCAAGGTTTTAATTTGCTAGAAACTTTATATACGGCGACGCTTAGTTATTAGATAGCTCATGATTTGGTGGGTAGTGCGGTAGGTTGGGGCTTCAAGCCCAGCATCGGTCATAAAATTTATTCTTTAGCTGGGCTAAAGCCACCGCCTACGTCAAGAGTTGAGATTAGGACAAACATTACTTATTAAAACCTACTTAGAAGCAGTTATTTAAGTGTCACTATTTATGGTTTTATGATTAAAATTGATGAGGTTTAAGTATCGATACGCTTAAGCGCTATCAACGCTTTATTGCGATGATGGATATCTTCTCTAACACTGAACCCTAACTTATCCCAAAACCCATTATCAATATCGTTGCGCTTAAAGATATATAAGCCGACTTTAGAGATGTGTAGCTGTTTCATCTCATCCAATACCTGTTTTACCAACCGTTGTCCGATGCCTTGATGACGATAGTCTAAATGTACTGCGGTATGATAGAAATAACCACGCCTACCGTCCTCGCCTGCGATAATCACCCCAACAATTTGTTTGTTTTCATTTTCATCATCACTCTCTGCAACATAGCTTAGAGTTGGGTTGCGCTTTAGCATACGCTCAATACCTTGCCGTGAATCATCTATATCATTAAGCCCCATGTTTGGCGTGTTAATCCATAGGTTGTAGACGGCATCGTAGTCGTTTAGGGTCATTTGGCGGATGGTCATGAGGTTTGCCTTGCTGGTTGGCTAATGAATTTTGTTAAATACTCACCTAACTTTGGTGACTATTAAGATTTAAACCGATGCTCAAATTGGGAGGTAGGTTTGTAGCTAACTCTTCCTCCTTTACGCTATCTGTTGTCACTGATAACTGTTGAATCGAGTCAACCAGTTCTTTCTCATTTTTCTCGATAGCAGATTTAAACTGTTGATAACTATTTACAGCTTGTGGAACTGCCAGTTTGAATTTATAAATATCTCCACCATACCCATTTAACGTCCCCATCTTTAAAGCGATATTCTCATCTTCGCTTGGAGCTATAAAACCACCACTATCTGCTTTATATAAATAGAGGTATGAGATGATTTGATTAAGGTCATCACGAGTAATGCTATTATCTTTCATACGTTTATATTTAGCATCGAGGATAATCTGATTGTCTTTTACAAAGTCTGGATAGCGCCTTACATTATTACCCTCGAATTTCTCCACATAAGTATTGATACCGCCTTTTGACAGTTTATTCTGCGGATGAGCATAGCCGATTTTAGATAATAGCGTATCCAAATACTCTTCCCACAGCCAGGCACCATCAAATAAAACACCATAGGCTTTGTCTTTGCTTTTAGCATACTTAAGCCCTTCATAACGCAATAGCTGTAAGCAAATTTTTTGTAGGTGGGTATACTCTGTGAAGTAGGGATGCACGAAAGGTTTACGATTTTCATGAATAACTGTTTGTCTTTCTCGAGCATCATAAGATGGGGTGTGCTGAACTATCAAGTTAACAAAATCAAATGTATCACTATCGCTGTGCAAGACATCTCGCACATTAGGTTTTTGCTTAATAAGCTCAATAGTATGGCGAACAAGCTGGCTTATTGGATTATCAAAGCTATATTCACGCACCATATAAGCCATATTACCCTGAAACGGCTGATTTCTTTTGACGTGCGTTTGAATATCAATCTTGCCTTTTAAATTACTGTCGTTATAGCGTCTTCTTTGATACGACTTATACAGCCCTTGCGATAGTGCTTTTTTAAGATAATATGTAAATAAGTAGGCTAAAAAATCAAATATATTGGTTTGGCTACGACTATGCTTTAAGTCCAGCACATTAAGTTTCAGCACTTTATGCAGCATATAGTGTAAGAAGTAATCTTCTTGACCATCACCAGATTCTTTAGCAAATCGAGATTGAATTTTTAATTGGGTATCTTGAACACCGATAAAACCCATGATATTGCCAGTCTCTAATATCGTTTTAGAGCTTTGTATCCTCAACTCGAAGATAGCGCTTTTACTGATATCATCGTCATTGGTTTCAAAACTATCAGGAAATATTAAAAGCTCTGGATGCGTTTTTGCTAGCTCAGCTATTGACTGATTAGCAAGTACTGATAAATCGGATATGACCTTTTTATCCTCTAGATCATCCGTATTTAAGGCCAGTGATGAATTATCCGTCGCTACGAGCATTATCAAGCCCTACTTGCAAATTATAAGCCTCTTTTAAGCTTAAAAGCTGATCTTCAGCGTCAGGATATCCTCGCAAATATTCAAATAATAATGATTCTAAATGATATGCCCATAGCTTACTAAAATCACCGTTATAGTCTGCAAGCTTTAAAAAATAAGCAGGCCCAACATGATAAGCGGCGTTAAGACCTTGTACTGATTCAATCGCTGTATTCAGAGCAACTAGACGCTGTTCGGCTTCCTCTTTCCAAGAGTCTATTTTCTCATTCCACATGGATAATGTATCGGTAACTTTGATTTCTTTCCATGCAAAGCGGCGGCGCATCGCAAAATCAAAGGTTTCAACACTACGGTCGATATCATTCATCGTACCGATAATATAAACATTATCTGGTATAAAAAACCCGTCTTTAAATACATCTTCTTCTGTTTGCAGATTTGCATACTGAGTCGTAACTCTACCTTTTTCTCCGCGGTAACCTGGGTCTATTGAAAAGAACAACTCACCAAATACTTTAGATATTTCAGCACGATTGATTTCATCCAGAATAATGATAAATTTCTTATTCTCATCATCCGTATTCGCCATTCTCAGATCATAGTTTTTCTTAATATATTTACAAAGCGGTATTAAATAGGATTTCCAGACCAAGGCTATACCTGTTTCTAAGTAAGTCTGAATTTTTTCTTTACTTAGTGTCATTGGTGCTTGGGTTTCCGTTTTAGCTTTAGCAACTAAGCTACCATTAGTATTAACCTCAATCGTAAATAAGTTATGTTTGACACGTGTTTGAAGTTCTAAAGGCTCCTCCGAAATATCTTCTATGACCTTCTTATACACATCTTCGAAATTACTTAATTGCTGATTTCTCTGATATTTTAGTGCTCGTTTGCAAAACTGTTTAAAACTCCCATCTTTTAACTCAAAACCTACTTCTCCTTCTTCACTCTGGATTGGGCGTAACCCTTCAACAAAATCCGTATAGTCATAGGAGGGATGAAATTGAATCAGCTCAAACTCTGCGTTCCATGATTCAGCCAATTGCTTGGCTAAATAGGTTTTACCTGTACCTGGCGCACCGGTTAATACAAGGTTTTTATTCGCTAACAACAAATCTCCGACCTCTTGCATTAAAGGACTCAAAGTAATTTCTTGCATTGTTTGTTTATCTATCCTATTGACTACGGAAGGTTTCTTAGCTGACTCGTAAACTATTTTGTAAGCATTAAATAAATCACCTTTAAGGTCATTGATGATACTGTAATAATCAATTAGTGAAAGCGTATTATCATTTAAAGTCAAATGACGCCCATATAAATAATACTCACCTTTCTTAAAATCATTGATATCTTGAATATTATGATTTAATTGAAAATCTCTTGCTGTCAGTTTGCTAATGAGTTCACTCTCTCTTAGCTGAATAAAAGCTTCCATATAAGGTTTAACATTCTCATAATCCGGAACTCTTTCATTTTCAATATAACGGGTATTAAAACCTAGACCATAACGAATAACACCTTCATCCAGCTCAATGTGATAGTGGATTTCAAACGCTCCGCCAACACTAATAGCCCAGTTCCTTTCACTATTATTGTTTGGATTGTAATTAAATAAAACTTTCGACTCAGGGGTGTTCTTTAATCCGCCAAGCTCTTTTCTAGTCTTAGCAAACTGTTCTTTAAAACCACCTATATCATTATTTATACTGTTAACTAGCGCTTCTATATTGTTTACTTGAAAGGCATTTTTCTTGATAAAATCAAGTTCCTCTATCGCCTCGACTAACTCATCACGTAATGTCCATTCAAAAAAGCCTCCGTCAATATTTCTACCTGTCATTGTGATTGGCCAATATTGTGCATTACCATTACTATCAATTAACTCAAAGCGATTAAGTCTTTTTTGTACCACCTTACTAAAATTCATAATGTAAGAATTTATTGAGTTGAAGTGAATATTATATTTTTCGCCCAAATGTTTACAGCTAGATCTATACTCAGGTTCTAAGTAAAAAATACTGAGCGCATATTTATAGTTATTAGATATAAAACTATCATCTGATAGTATTTCAACCCACTCTTCTTTGCTAACTTGAGCTGAGGTATTGTACTCACCCTCTTTAACAGTAATTTTTTTCACTGGTATACCTTATGATTAACATTTTTACTGAACTTAGTGTAAATCAACTATGCTACTCATCGCTAGTTCTTATTTTCTTAGATGAAAGTCCTGCCTTGGGAGCGGTTTAGCCCCGATTGACGCGGATATACTGCATGACAGGGCGAGTTGCATACGCTTGCGATGCGGTGGCGCGCGAAGCATGCGACGCCACATCGCTTAGCGCATGCCTCGTCATGGCGTGCAGATAGTAGCAAAAAGCGGGGACAGCTCCAGACCTATTTAGCTGACGTTTAAATCTTCCTTTATCCTCTAAAACCCAACTGTCATCTCCCAATAAATCAGCACCGCACTCATACTAAAAAACGAGCCAATTGTCGAAATAATGACAATTGCCGATACCCGCTCAACCAGACCATAATGCTGACCAATAATCGCAATGGTCGAGAAGGTGGGCGCTGATGCAAATAGCATGGCGACATATTTGTTTTCTATAGAGGCATTTGGAATCAGCATAATGGCAAGTAATATCATCAATGGATGCACGATAAGCTTACCCAAGCCAATGCTCGTAAGCTTAGGTAAATCACCCTTAAACTGTAAACCATACAAGCTCATACCAATAACGAACAGGGCAACTGGGGCGGCAACACCGGTTAATATTTTTGCAGTTTCGGACACGATTTGGGGAATAGGAATGCTAAAAATAGAGAAGCTGACACTGACCACAATGGCGATGATTAAGGGGTTGCGGGATAAGTTTCTGCCAATACCGCGAAGCACTTGCCCTAAAGTTTTGTCCGAGTCCTTGCTCATATCTGCCATGATAAATAGCATTGGTAACATGATGAAACTCTCTATGAGCACCACCATGGATAAATAGGTAGCGGCTTTTGTCGCCCCGATAACCGCCGACAGCACGGCAAAACCAATAAAAGCGGTATTAGAGTAGGACAAAGCGGTAGAGTTAAGCGCTGCTGTGACATTATCTTGACGCCAAATCCCTTTGGTTATAATAACCCCTATTATAAATGCCATGATCGAGCCAGTGGCATAGATCAGCAAGTAGCTCGGTGATATCACTTCCTGAAACGGCATGTCTGCAATCGCATTAAACATGAGCGCAGGCAGTGCAATGTTCATCACCAATGCGCCCATACCCTTGGCATGGCGCGGGTCAATAAGGTTTGTGAGAACACTTAAATAGCCCAGTGCGATTATGATAAAAATCGGTGCAGTGATGTTGATAATGTCTAACATGTAAGTGTTCGCCTTTTATCGGCATGGGAGGAATAACACGTTCAGAACTCTCGTAGTATTCAAAGGCATATAACGATACTAATAAAAGCCCATCCTTTATTTAGACGTGTTATTAGCTTTTAGTAGCGCGTAGATAACAGTTATGACGGGTATAGAAATATAAAACTTCAAAATCATAAATAAGTAAAAGGTGAGGTATAAATAATCTTGGAGGTTTCTATCACAACCGGCGCCACCGCAGTCATCATATAGCGCAATAAAAATCCAAGCAGCTATCACAGATGACAAGATATTGACCACTAGTGTCTTTAGTGGGATAAAAGTCTTTAATTTAGATATCAAAGCAGCGATGCCCACACCCACTATGCCAAACAGCAATAAAAATTGTATGGGATGTTGATGAAAAACATGCCGTGTTAAAAAATCATAACTTAAGACACATACAATAAGATAGTTTATAAAGAATAAACCTAGATTGTATTTGTAGTCGGTGTCCATTGCGACTTTACCACTGAATAGCAAAGAATCATGCATATTACCGGCCTTTAAAATGAGCCTCACGCCTTTTAACCATTGCCATAACGCCTTCTTTAGCATCCTCAGAGTTAAACAGTGGCGGTAAAAAGGTATGAATGTTATCAAATGCAGTTGACGCTCCATTGCGTACGGCATCTTGAGCGGAAGCCAATAAAGCTTGTACCCCAAGCGGTGCAGCATTACTAATCTCATTCGCCAACTGCTTGGCACGTTCAAGTTGTGTGCCTTGCTCTACAACCTCACTGACCAAACCTAATTTGTCAGCAGTCTCACTATCAAAGGCTTTACCAGTGAGCAAATACGGCATGGCTTTTTGCCAGCCTGCCGCTGCCACAAAACGCACGGTTGCGCCGCCAAACGGCATGATGCCACGCTGTACTTCCATTTGCGCAAAGTTGCAATCGCTACTGGCTACCACAACATCAGCATTTAGCATCAGCTCAATACCAGCAGTAAAACAGGTGCCTTGTACGGCAACCACGACTGGCTTGGTGCGCTGTTTGCCACTGATGCCCCACGGGTCGATTTGGGTGTCATCAAATGCAAATACGCCTTTATCGAGCTTATCTTGTAGCTCCATCAAGTCCAAACCAGCGGTAAAATGTTCGCCATGAGCAAAGATGAGCGCACAGCGTAGTTCGCTGTCATTTTCGTAATCGGTAAGCGCTTGTGATAGCTGAGTAATCATATGACTGTCGAAAGCGTTACGTTTCTTAGGACGATTGAGCCCAATTAGGCAAATATAACCATCTGTTTGGTAGGTAATGCGCTCAATTTTTGCGGTGCTTGTATCGTGAGCTGTCATGGGGAGCTCCTTTTTGATTTTATGGTTGTGTGGTGAAAATTGGCTGATTAATTATGTTGATTGTATCTATCCTATACTATTTAGGGCGATATAGTGCTGGGTAACTTGACGATTTAGTTAAGCGTTTAATATCGGTAAATCTGTTAAACTAACCGTTACAGCATATTGCCTACTTTTTGGATGTTTAAATTATAATGACACAACCTTCGTACCCTAATCGCAAACCAACGCCTTTTAAAAACAGCCTGCATCCGCGCAATCCGCATCAGGGTCGTTATGACTTCGAGAAATTAACCAAAGCGTTGCCTGAACTGGCAAAGCACACGATTGCCAACCCAAGCGGTGAACCGACCATCAATTTTTCGGATGCTGACGCAGTCCTGACTCTAAATAAAGCCTTATTAGCGCTACATTATGGTATTAAATATTGGGATTTGCCCAAGGGCTATTTGTGTCCACCTATCCCAGGACGCGCTGATTATATTCATCAGGTGGCTGATTTATTGCATAATAATGATAGTGGCTCGGAGAAAAAAAAACCGCATGTATTAGACATAGGAACCGGCGCCAGTTGTATTTACCCTATTATTGGTAGCCAAAGCTATGGCTGGTATTTTACTGCGACAGATATTGACCCAGTATCGGTACGAACCGCAAAAACAATTTGTGAGCTCAACTCTAACCTCCAAAAACGTGTGACTGTCATACAGCAGCCAGACCGCAAACATATCTTTAAAGGTATTATTGGGGAGCATGATTACTTTGACATTACGGTGTGTAACCCGCCCTTTCATGGCTCAATGGCAGAGGTGTTAGAGACCAATCGACGTAAGCAAGTTAAATTGCAAAAAAATCGTGCGCGCCGCAATCCGAACTCAAAGCTAGTTAATAAACAAGTCGATGCGACGAACAATCTTAACTTTGGTGGTCAGAATGCAGAGCTGTGGACCAAAGGCGGCGAACTTGGCTTTATCAGCCAAATGATTAAAGAGAGTGCACAGTATGCCAATCAAGTTAATTGGTTTACAACATTAGTCTCAAAAGCTGAAAATCTAAAAGCGCTTGACGCGCTGTTAAGAGAAGTGGGCGCCAGACAGATTAAAACCATCAATATGCAACATGGTCAAAAAGCGACGCGTATATTGGCGTGGCGATATCGTTAGCACTCTATATTTGATTATATTTTAATCTTAAGTCAGTTCTTTATCTATCTCTTGATTCATATAATACCAAAAGACACTCATAGCCAATAATCCAAACAAGCCTATGATGATACTCAATCCAAATATGTTCCCTCCGTTTTGAACTCCGTTTTCAGGTATTTGTATTGGAAGCAAAATGACGAGCATAGGCGTTATAAAACCTATCATATTAAACACTATTGGATTGTCGATGTTGCGTGATTTAAAGTACATATAGGTTGGTATCGCGATGAATAAACAACCTACTATACCTATTAAGGTTGCAACAACTGCGATAATCAAAGCCATAAGAATCATCGTATATGCACCCCCATAACTAAATATTAAAGCCGTAAGTACAAATGAGGCTATAAAAACGCTTAAAGCACTAAAAAAGCTGGCTTTAGAATATGACATGTGACTCCTAGACATAGTGATTCCTAATAGTTTAGTGTGTTCTATCTTATCTTTTTATTGAATAATTTTTGTCTTAAACCTTTGTAAACAGCACTTCTAAAAACCACCACTACGGTTTTCGCGCACTATGTATTGCCACAACGCCCAAAGTGAGACGCTCGAATGTCACATCAACAAAACCAATATCTTCTATTTCTTTAGCTAACTTACTGGCAGTTGGGATATCCCGAATGCCTTGAAGTAGATACCGATATACTGACCGGTCTTTTTCTGCCGTAAGGTTAGCTATAATAGGAATGATGATGGATAAGGCTTTTAGGTAACATTTATGTAGCCAAGCAATCGGAATAATGGATACTTCTATCGATATGAGTCTACCATTTGGTTTTAGTACTCTAAACACCTCCCTCAGCGCCTTTTGTCTATTGAGTAGCTTTAACCCCATTGATATGCTGACTACGTCTTGGCTATTTGATGCCACATTTGTCAAATCATGCGCATCTAACACCATGAACTTAAGATATCTTTGATACTTATTAAGTTTTAATCTAGCGGCGTGCACCATTTCGTCACTTAGGTCAGATATTATTATTTGCGGAAGCGCTGGTGTATTGCAGTGAGATGACGTCTTGAATGAATATAGTGGCTTGTCAGCGACATGTGTATATAACTGGTTACCAGTAGACTCTGGAAAAATTTCGGGATGTTGTGTTAATAACTTATACGCTATCTCCCCTGTTCCTGACGCGATATCGAGTAGGTTATGCCAGCGTTCTTTATTTATAAACTCAATAAATCGACGTTTCCAGAGGTGATGTATACCGAAACTAAATAAGTTGCATATTAAATCATAGCGACTGGCAATTCTGGCAAAGACATTGTCATTTATAGGGCTAAATTTTGAGGCGTTTTCGTTTGAATTATGCAATGAGTGTTGTTCATGTATAAGGGAGTTAGGATAGGTTTGAAACATATACCCCATCTGAGAATTATGATATCGCAGACTACGAGTACACTCGCTACAATTAACAGGTTCAGCGAGATTAACAAAGATAGGTTGAGTTTCACAAGAGGAGTGACAAGTTTGCAGTTTAGTTGATCGCTCTTGTTTATAGTGTGGTTCAAACGGAGTGGAAAGTTGCCATTTATGTTTTACACCTTCCATAGTGTTCGCTTTTAACATTGGATTTTTCCTATACTATTTATTTTAAGTCATGATGAAGGTTAATTAACCACTTGATATAACAACCATATAGATAATTAGTTATTTAACTAATTAGTTAATTATTGTATTATAATATCTGAATAAATCAAGTTAATTTATCAGAAAGTTTTATAATAGACGTTAGTAGCCGTAGAATTTAATATGATATAAAGGATTAACGGTTTATTATCATTTAAATTATGTTCTGTGGTTTGAGTTTAACGGCTTGTATTCCCTATATTTAAATCCATCATAAAATCCAGAGGTGAACTATGTCTGATAATAATGAGTCAGCCAAAGTCTTTGAGGCGCTATCATCGACACCTAGACGTTTAATTCTAAGTTATCTATCGAGTGCTACGTTGACGCCAAGCGATATAGCAGAGCGTTTTGAAATGAGTAAACCTGCACTTTCTAAGCATTTAAAAATACTAGAAGGAGCAGGTCTGGTTAGAAGTGAGAAAAAAGGTCAGTATGTTTATTATTCAATCGTAGAAGATAATTTAATTTCGACATTGGTTAATTTTACCGCAAACTTTTGCCCTAAGGGTAGCCCTTTAAAAAAGGAAAGCAAACGTCTCGCTGAAAAGAATCAAACCGTAGATTAACCAAAGCTTTTTTATGGTATTTTTATAATACCATATTAACCCCAATCGCTATCAATACCAATCCGCCCAATATTTCGGCTTTATCTTCAAGCCAAGTGCCTGACTTGTATCCTAAGTAGGCTCCCACAAAGCCAAACATAGCGGTTATGATCGCAATAATTAAACAAGCAAGCCACGCATTGATATCTAGTAAATTTAAAGTAAAACCGGCAGCGAGCGCATCTATACTGGTGGCGATTGCCAGTGACAGCATTAGCTTATGATCTGTTGTTATCGTGCGTATATTGTTTTCGGAACCCTTGTTGAGTTCGCTGCTTAGTAGCTCATCAGGTAGTAACTTATCAGGACCGCCACTAAACGCTTCATAAAGCATCTTGAGCCCCAAGCCAATCAATAGGATACTGCCTATCCACGGTGCTGCAGAGGCTAACCATCCAATTATCGCTGAGCCTAATAAGTAACCTATTAAGGGCATGATGCCCTGAGCTATCCCGAAATAGAGTGCAGAGAGTAAAGCCAGTACTAGGATGGCACGATTAATGACTGATTGGGAATGAGTATTAGATTCAGTAGTATCACTAGGGACAGCGGTGGACTTTTTAGCCCCTAAACCAATCGAGACCGCGAAGGCATCCATCGCTAGAGCAATCGCTAATAGAATGACTTCAATCACATCATTTATACCTTTGTTTAGCTGCTAAAGTCGCATTTTAGTAAAACCACCTTAAAACTAGAGTCGAAGAGCTATAAAATGGTGAGAGGGCAACCGGGCTCAAGTACTGCTAAAGTAGGTTTAGCGAGGTTAATATCATAACCGTTTAGTACTTTTCTGACTATAAGCTTTTGATTTCCTTGTAATGCCTATTCAAATAACTTAATGTTATTTAAGCAAATTCAGTTTCACGTGAAACAGAAAAAGTCACCTTGAATAACAAGATGACTTTTTATTGTGAATTAATCAGCAACTTAATAATATTGATCAAGTTTTTAAACAAATGAGTCGATAAACTAAATGTCTAAATTGGTCACCGTTAAAGCATTCTCTTCAATGAACTGACGACGTGGTTCAACATCATCACCCATTAAGCACATAAACAGATGGTCAGCGGCAATTGCATCTTCAATCGTTACCTTAAGCATCCGTCGATTTTCAGGATCCATCGTGGTATCCCAAAGCTGGTCAGCATTCATCTCACCCAGCCCTTTATAGCGCTGAACAGACAAACCACGTCTTGCTTCTTGCATCACTTGCTGCCATAAATGATCAAAGTTACGTAATAGAATTTGCTTGTCTCCACGTTGGATATACGCCGTCTCAGTTAACAAGGTATTCCATTCTTTAGACAAACGCATCAAACGAGCATATTCACCAGAATTAAAGAAACCAGCATCAAGTAAATAGTGCTGAGCTAAATTATGTAAATAGATGGTTATGCGAGGTAGCCACTGCGGTTTGGTTGAGAGCATATCACTGTCTTCCCCTTCGACCACTTTGGCATCTTCTAGCTCATCATTAGGGCTATCAACTTTTGCCCCTATTCTAAATTTAAACTGATTGTTTGCGTCTTTGTCGGCTTCGGTCAGCTCCTCGGTACGCGGCGCATGAATATTATCCAATTCAATCATTGGATTCAATTCGCTGCCAAAGTGCTCTAGTTGCTGCTGTAAGCTATCTTTCCATTCGACCATGACATCATGATCATACGTCATATCTGTCGTAAGCTTGGGCACATGTGTAAGGGCATCTAACAGCACCGCAGGATAGCGGATTTGTAAGCGGCCTTTGACCAACTGTGTTTGGTTGTAATCATTAAGAAGTGACTCTAAAGCTTCGCCAGTGATAGAGGGCGCGTCTTCGCTAATGTGTAGGTTCATATCATCAATAGTGGACGATAACAAATAGGCTTTTAGGGCCTCATCGTCTTTTAAATACAGCTCTTGACGGCCTTTTTTCACTTTATATAAAGGTGGCTGTGCAATATAAACATATCCACGCTCAATAAGCTCAGGGGTTTGACGGAAGAAGAACGTCAATAATAGCGTACGAATATGTGATCCATCGACGTCCGCATCGGTCATAATGATGATTTTATGATAACGGACTTTATCTGGATTATATTCATCTGGACCAATACCACAGCCTAATGCGGTGATTAAAGTCCCAACCTCAGCAGAAGACAGCATCTTATCAAAACGCGCACGTTCCACGTTCAGAATTTTACCCTTAAGTGGCAAAATTGCTTGTGTCTTACGACTACGACCCTGCTTAGCAGAACCGCCAGCTGAATCACCCTCCACAATGTATAATTCAGATAGAGCCGGGTCTTTTTCTTGACAGTCAGCAAGCTTGCCAGGCAGACCAGCAATGTCTAAGGTAGTTTTACGACGCGTTAACTCGCGGGCTTTACGCGCCGCATCACGAGCACGCGCCGCATCAATAATCTTAGTAGCGATTGCTTTCGCTGCCCCTGGGTGCTCTAACAAATAATCATTAAATTTATCATGCATCGCAGACTCAACGGCAGATTTTACCTCGCTGGACACAAGCTTATCTTTGGTTTGGCTTGAGAACTTAGGATCAGGCACTTTGACAGATACAATAGCAGTTAAGCCTTCGCGGGCGTCATCGCCTGTGGTATTAACCTTCTCTTTCTTCATCATTTTTTCGCTGTCCATATAGCTATTAAGACAACGGGTCAAAGCCGAACGGAATCCTGATAAATGGGTACCGCCGTCCTTTTGAGGAATGTTGTTCGTAAAACACAAAACTTTTTCATTATAAGTATCCGTCCACTGCAAGGCAGCTTCGACCACAATACCGTCATCTTGCTCACTGACAAAATGGAAAACTTCATTTAAGCCTTCTTTACCGGAATTGATATAAGCCACAAACTCAGATAAACCGCCTTTGTGCTCAAATACATGCTGTTTGTCGGTACGCTCATCAGTTAAGACGATGCGTACGCCAGAGTTTAAGAATGATAATTCACGTAAACGTTTGGATAAGATATCAAAATCAAATACTGTCCCAGTAAAGACTTCTGGGCTGGGGTAAAAACGAACCTGCGTACCGGTTTTATCAGTCTCTTCAAGCATTTGGATATCACCATCTGGCACCCCATCGCTATAGGTTTGCTGATAATGATGACCTTCACGCCAAATGTTCATTTCAAGCTTTTTAGAGAGGGCGTTTACAACTGAGACGCCTACACCATGCAGACCGCCAGATACTTTATAGCTGTTGTCATCGAACTTACCACCTGCGTGTAGCACCGTCATAATAACTTGAGCGGCAGACACCCCTTCTTCAGGGTGAATATCGACAGGAATACCGCGCCCATTGTCCATCACGCTGACCGATTCATCTTCATGAATAATAATATCAATTTGGTCACAATGACCTGCCAAAGCTTCATCGATGGAATTATCCACGACTTCAAATACCATATGATGTAGACCTGTCCCATCATCGGTATCACCAATATACATACCTGGGCGGACGCGAACCGCTTCAAGTCCTCTTAATACTCGAATGTTTTTGGAGCTATACTCTTCTGGGTCTACCCCTTTTGGTAAGTCTGCAATGTCTATATCTTTAGGCAAGGTATCAGCGTGTTCTAGATCAGCATGTTCTAGATCAGTAGTATGATTTGATTCACTCATGAGTTATCCTTTACTAAAACAGCAATGCTGAGTGTGCAAGCAATACGAACAAGACAAGTTTGTATCATTAACACAGCGCAGTGAAACGGTTTAATGTATTCCGTCATAGCGTATTTTTATTGAGTTATGGCAAAATAAAGCGCCAAATATCTTTGCTCATACGCATAAATAATGCGTACAAATTTAATCGATAATTATACCACTTTTTAGCAAAAAAATCATGTTGTCTTCCATAGCGATCTTATGAAAATTGGGGCTTGAGCTGCGTTACTTTTAACGCTATTTTGATGTCTTTTTGCAGCGCTACGTTTTAGGATGTAAATCAGGCTTACGATGATTCGTATTATTCATACGCATTACTCATTCGCATGATTTAAAGGAACAACCTGACCTTGTTTCACGTGAAACAAATTTATATCTTTCCATAACATGCTTACTTTGCCAATTATGGCGTCATACAAACTGGTAATAAACACTTGACAGTTTAACTGCGACAAGGTCGTTAATAGCATATCGAGCGCACGCTCATCCAGCTCAGCGGTAATGTCATCAAGCAGTACCACAGGTACGCTAGACATCAAAGATTCATTAGCTATAAACCGGCCGTCATTTGACTCCATTTGTTGCGCATGCACAAGTAACGGCAACTGTGAGAGCTTTAATGCGGTAACCAAAAGCTTTTTTTCACCGCGTGATAAAACATTGGCTGCTTGTTCTCGCACACTACTTTGACTGTCTACGGCTTCTTGATGATGAGTTGAGTCATTCTCTGCAAATGTACGCTCATTAGAAATGCTGTTTAAGACATCATTTGAATTAATATCATTTTCTTTATTGTCTTTATTGTCTTTATTGTCTTTGTTGTCACTGTCGTTGTTGTCACTGTGATCAGTATTATCATTAGTTAACATAGAACGTTCAGAATGGAGGTGCTGTTGCTCATTACTGTGCATAGCATCTGTGACGTTAACGGCATGTGATGCTTCTAAATTTGGTTGAGGTCTGAGTGTGTCCATGGCGTGACGTTGTGATTTTGCTTGGGCCTGTTGTCTTGTTTCCTCGTTATCTATCCATAACACTTGTATATCCGCTCGGTGGCAACCAATACGAGTGTACCCTGCTTGACTGTCTTGTTCTAGTCGCTGCTGTAATAGCTCATCTAATGGCACATCGATGTTATATCCCGCTGAAAATCTCAACTCGATAAATGGCGCGTAGGCAGGTAACAGTTGTTTTAGTAAGTCATCAAATAGTGGCCGCCATTCTTCAAAAGCATGCTTGCGATAATGAGTAATTAATCCGGCGTGGGTAGCTAGGCCTTTATCCCAAGCAGCCAACTCTTTTTTTTGTGCTTCAGATAGGACTTTGGTTTGTTTTAACAACGCATTACGCTGTTTTAGTAACCTTTGATAAGCTATCCACTGCGCATGAAAACCAGGTTTCACGTGGAACGTTATCCAATCGAGCATTTGCCGCCGACTGCCACTCCCTACCTCAAGGACATCCATAGAAGAGGGATCAATAAGCAAGGTAGGCAGCTGTTTGGTCAGTGTACTTTGGACATAGACCGTTTGTTGTCCAAGCCTTAATGAGGTACTCGCATCTTGCGCTTTTTGAATGGCCATACTATTACCGTCTGAGAATTTAGCATATACGGTGGTATGTGGATTATGGTGAGAGATGTAGCGCTTTGGCTGATGATGGCGAAAGCTTTTGCCGCGTGAGAGTAGATATATAGATTCTAATAAGGAGGTTTTACCACTACCATTGGGCCCAATAAACACATTACACTGTGCTAACTGCAAGCTTACCATGTGTAGGTTACGTAGATGATATATGCTTAGCTGGGTCAACATAGACAATACCTTGCATCATTTGTGCTCAATAAGCAGATTATACCGCTATAAATCCATAAAAATGTTAATAAGATGATAGAAGGTCAGACCTTACTTTATCGTGTATAACCTATTTAGCTTCGCTTAGAACTTAGAACTTAGAACTTAGCCCTAACCTATTTGATTTGGCTAAAATAAAAAAGCAAAACTTTAGAGTTTTGCTTTAGCAATTTGTTAAGCTTTTGTTTATTTAGCTTCAATTTATTCGGCTTTTGTTTAATCAGTTTTTAAAAATATGGTTTAATAAGTTAATATTATTGTGTCTCCTTTGGCCTAATCACTAAGACCAACCTTTACGCTTAAACCATTACAGTACCGTCCCCTATTAAGCTAATTTAAAACTAGATACGCATAGGCATAATTACATATTGATGCTGACTGTCATTTTGTTGATTGACCAGTACGGAACTATTGGCTTGACCCATGTGCAGCTCCACACTGCCCATCAATACATCAAGTACATCTTGCAAGTAGGCGGCATTAAAAGACAGCTCTATAGGATCGCCTTGATATTGCACTTGCAGCGCCTCTACAGCCTCATCTTGCTCAGCGTTATTAGCACGCACTTCGACATTGCCATCGGCAGAGAAGTTAAAAATAACCCCTCTAGATTTCTCATTACTTAAAATAGAAACACGTCGCAGCACATCGGTTAATTGCTCTTTGTTCACCAACGCGGTTTTGTCCGTGTTACTGGGCATAACACGGCGATAATCTGGGAACTTACCGTCTATCAAGCGTGCGGTAAAGGTAACGACAATTGAATCATCGATTTGACCCGTACTGTCAACATTACCAAAGGGCAAGCTAACTTGCAAAAACTCGCGGCCAAAACTTAAGGTCAGATTACCATCGCTATCACCCACCAGTTTACCCAGCTCATTTGCCAGACGCTCAAGCTCAATGACTGCTTTACGCGGTAATATGGCTTGCATTTGAAAATCATCTGCCACATCAATTGCGCTACGCGCCAAAGCTAAGCGGTGACCATCAGTGGCAACAGTGGTTAACTGACGTTGACCAACTTCAAATAACATGCCAGTTAAGTAGTAACGCACATCTTGAATCGCCATTGCAAACTCAGTTTTTGCCATTAAATCCAGAAGCACCGTACGGCTTAAAGTTAGGGGCGTTATATTTGCTGGATTACCCAATAGTGGAAAGTCTGCTGCCGGTAAGGTACCAAGTACAAAGCGGCTTTTGCCACTGGTAATAACGCAGCGCTCGTTGGCTTCTGCTTTGATATTTACCATCGTATCTTTAGGTAATAACTTACAAATTTCGTGCAGCTTATTAGCCGGTAAGGTGGTTGCACCAATATCACCAATTGACCCATTACCAAGCTTTACTTGTGCAGATAGCTCAACCTCCAAATCTGAGGCCGTCAATATAAGCATCTGTTCGGTAATCTCAAGTTTTATATTTCCTAAAACCGCCATGCTGTGACGTTTATCTGCTGCCTTAGCAATCAGATTTATGGCTTTTAATAATAGTTCACGATTAATAGTCAGTTGCATAATGATAGGACTCTTTGATTAGGTCTTAATTGTTTAATCTTATAGTTTGTTCTTATAGTTTGATCTTATTAATTAGATCTTAGAATTTAATATGACACATAATATCTCATAGCACCACAATGAACTTATACAGATTTCGCAGTCACTTAGTATAACTAAATATTATAATTGCTGCATTAAGGTAACTGTGGCGAATTTATTAAGACCATTTAAGGTTATGATATCCCAAGCTATACTCAGAGTGAAGCGGCACAACTTAGCCAAGAATGGCTTTAAATACTTATGAAAACACTACAACTTTATCCCGCTTGTAGCGTCATGGCTAATGCTTTGTACTCTTTATCTAAAGCCGGATCTTCACTACGCAGCTGAGCAACCTTATCGCAAGCGTGCATCACCGTGGTGTGATCGCGGCCGCCGAAGGATTGTCCTATATCAGGATAGCTATCTTTCGTCAGCTCCCGCGCAAGCGACATGGCAATCTGACGCGGCCTGGCAATACTCCGAGTACGCTTTTTACCCATCAAATCTTTTACAGACACATCATAATACTCAGCCACAACTTTACGTATATTATCCATACTGACAGCTTGAGAGCGAATCGCAATCACATCTTTTAGGGCATATTGCACCATATCAAGATCGATAGCATTGCCTGTTAAATTAGCATTGGCAATGACTTGATTCAAAGCCCCTTCCAATCTACGCACGTTGGAAACCACATTTTGCGCAATAAACAAGGCACACTCTTTAGGCAGCATCACATTAGACAAACTTGCCTTTTTTTGTAAGATCTGCATTCGTGTTTCCATCTCAGGTGGTTCAATAGCCACTGCCAAACCTGATGAAAACCGTGAGCGAAATCGTTCATCAAACTCTGTCATCTGTGAAGGATGACGGTCAGAGGCCAATACCACCTGCTTGCCCTCTACCATGAAATCAGCGAATAAAGAGAGAAACTCGTTACTAGATTTGGTTTTGCCTGCCAATACGTGTATGTCATCAACAATCAATAGATCAACACGCTTAATCTTCTTTTTAAACTGCTCAATCTTTTGATTGCGTAAAGCAGAGACCAACTGATTGATGAATTTTTCAGAAGAAAAGTAGTAAAAACTTTTACCTAACTTCAGATACCGGTGTGCAACTGAGTGCATCAGATGGGTTTTACCTAGTCCCGAAGCGCTATATAAAAATAGGGGATTATGGCGATTTTGTGACTGTTTTTTACCAAGCTCTAAACACGCTTTATACGCGAGCATATTTGACTTACCACTGACAAAAGTCTCAAATGTAAAATGAGGGTCAATATAGCTGAGCGCTTTATCATTGGTAAGATTGCTTCCAGATCGAGTACGCGTATCAGCAGCACGTGATGTATTTTGTTGAGAAGATTCAGGCGCACCTGTTGCTAGTCCATCCACAGCGTCAGTACTATCGTTTTGAGCGCTGCTTTCTACTTGAATGACAACGTCGTCTATTTGACCACCGCTATGCTTTTTGGCCAATCTCTTAATTTCTTCAACATGGTTTTTACGAACATGAGAGACAAAATATTGGTTAGGCGCAAGTAATTCTAAAGTATTACCCGTAACTTTTGCGGTTAACGGGCGTAGCCACATCGTAAACTCATTTTCTTTGAGTTGATACTTTAAATCATTAAGACATTCATCCCACACTGATAAACCATCTGACATGAGTCACTAATCCTAAAACTTTACCTACCTTAAGGACTTGCCAATCCTGAATACCTGCAAATTTTAAGGACAGATAAAAACATACGTAAAAAAGAGACGTGAATATTTTCATATCCCATACGACTAATGTGATAACTTTAGCATATAATATCTAAATTATCACTTTATTTATTCTGTGGATAACTTTGTTAGTAAGCCTGTGTATAACTTTTAATAAGAAGTTATACATAGATTAGTAACAGGTTATGCACAATGATAACCACAATATAATTTATTGATTTAATTAGAATTATTTTAGTTATACACAGTAAAACCATACACTAATAATAACAAAAGAACTTATATATATAATATTATAGGGTAATTACCTTTTTGTGGATAACTTCAATAATCGTTAAAAGAGTTTACTAAATTAAACGTCTTATTATCAAAGGCTTTAGCAAGAATATGAGTGAATATTAAATCAATTAATTTGGTTAAAAATTCAATATTGATGAATAACTGAATATCTAAATAAGTTTGATATTTATTTTTTGGGAATGAATTAATAGAAACCCAAATGTGTCCTAATAACGAAGGTAGTTGTGGTTTAAGTCTGACGCTAGCTTTCGGTTTAATGTTACATATAGAGTTATGAAACTTTATGCATATTGGAATTAGCTAGCATTTATTTTGTCCATACCCTTTATTTTTAATCTTTAGGTAATAGACTACAGATATTAGCTATTGTTCCCATATAGCCTTGTATAGATAGTATTCTAATACAGAGGGTTTTATTGTTTTAGTGGATGAATAAAGAAACTCATCAGGGTTTAAGGCACTGGTATCTGATTAATGCCTTTAATTATTATTGACATCAGGCGTTTACAGTGGCATAATCGCTCGTTATTACAAATTCTTAGTGAAGTCTACCTCAACTTATTTGTTGATTATCTATAGGTGATTTATGAAACGTACTTTCCAGCCAAGCGTTATCAAACGCAAACGCACCCATGGTTTCCGTGCTCGAATGGCAACTAAAAAAGGTCGTCAAGTTTTAGCGCGCCGTCGTGCAAAAGGTCGTCATCGTTTAACCGTTTAATTCAGATTGCAATTAATCAGTTCTAATGGCATAACCTAATCGTATTGTAAACAAGTTGAATTCTATGATAAAAAGCACCTAAATTAGGTGCTTTTTTATTGCGCATATTTAAGTCATACATAAAGTAGACTGTTTAGCACATCTTATGAATAAATTATTTTACTATTGGTTCTTCAATGATAAATTTTACCTATCCTAAAACCAAACGTTTGCTCAAACCCGATCAATTTAAAGCCGTTTTTAATAAACCTTTATTTAAAGTACATCAAAATCATTTGATGGCATTTGTCAGTGATACAGGATACTCTGAGGCTCGATTAGGGATGGCCATCACCAAAAAGAAAGTGCCGACAGCCGTTGCTCGTAACAGAATTAAACGCATGGTACGAGAAGTATTTAGACATCAACAGCATGACTTACCGCATGTGGATATTGTTTTTATTGTCAAACAGTCAACTAAGAGCCTAAGTAACGATGCCCTATATAAAGAAATTATGACTATTTTGGCACAGACTAAAAAAAAGTATGAAAGGCATAAGCCGCTCAAAGGGTAATAAGCATAGCGGCGTATTCATTTAATATCTTATCAGAGGTACATATAAAAGGGGGCCAGTCTATCATGATGACATCCATGTTATCCAAACTGCTCTTGTCTCTTATTCAAGGCTATCGTTTTTTTATAAGCCCCATTATGCCTGCAAGTTGCCGCTATTATCCTACTTGCTCAGATTATGGTCTTACGGCTATTCGGTGGCATGGTCCAAAAAAAGGAGGATGGTTATTGGTAAAGCGTTTATCACGTTGTCATCCTTTAGGCGGTCATGGCATAGATTTTGTACCGTTACCTCTATATCAATATACCTACAAGCCGGTTAGCAAGATTTTAGTAAATCAGCAATATGTTTCACGTGAAACTTTATTTATTGATCGAGGTATTTATGTGGACACCAGTAGTTATATGTCACATTTATCTAAACGTTTAAAACGTTAAACTCTAAAGACTTATTTATATAACAATAGTTAAATCAAAATAATTCAATAATAAAATTAACGAATAGAGTTGACTATGCACTGATAAACATAGCTATTTGGTATCTATATCATTTACGAGGTTTTTTTAGTAAAATAGTCATCATTTTGTAACCGCTATAGATGTATTTATTAAAGTGCTGTCGATTTAACATTGTGTCATTGATACGCTAATGATATGACCGTTACGTCTTTAGAGGCTCATTTTCAGATTATTTAATTTAAGTTGTTTAGGACAATCTTATGCAAAAGATACTACGGGTGCTCATCATCATCGCGATGTTGATTACCGCTTATTTGTTGGTATTAGCCTGGCAAAAGGACTATGCCGATAAGCCACCTGTTTCAGAAGATGCAGTGACCCAACCGGTAACCACTGCCGCATCCTCTGCTGATATCCCGACCAGTACAGGTGTGAGTGATATCCCTGCGACCGCAGCCACCGATGTCCCCAATGTTGGAACTGTTGGAACAGACACTGATACAACCAAACCTGAAACACAGGCATTGATAGACGTTCAAACAGATCGCTATCAAATCAAAATTGATCCTGTAGGTGGTGACGTTGTTTATGCGGCTTTGCGCGATTATGATGCCACGCTCGACAGTGAAAACCCGTTTGAATTACTTGAAATGTCTGGAGACCGAGTATACATTGCCCAATCCGGTTTAATTGGTGAAGATGGTGTGGATACCCCGTCAGGGCGTGCTAAATATAGCTATGATGCGACAAGCTATATCATGCAACCCGATCAAGAAACTTTAGAGGTGCCCTTAACCATCAAACAAGATGGGGTCACGATTACTAAGACCTTTACATTTACCAAAGGTAAGTACCCGATTGCGGTGAACTACAACATCAATAATGCCTCAAACAAAGCTTGGAATGGCCAGATGTTCGCGCAGCTAAAACGTGATGGCAGTAAAGATCCTGGTATGGCTGATAAAGGTGCCTTAAGTATGGCAACCTATCTTGGGGGTGCTTGGGGCACGCCAGAAGATGAATACAATAAGCTCAAATTTAAAGACTTTAATGATGAGAAACTAACCGCGTCAAGTCAAGATGGCTGGGTAGGTATCGTTCAGCATTATTTTGTATCAGCATGGACACCCGAAAACTTCACAGGCAGCTTCTTTGCACGTGAAACGGGCGGCGACTATTTTATTGGTATGAATAGTCAGCCTATCGAAGTGCCTGCTGCTAAACAGAAAAATGTTACCGCGACATTATATGCAGGCCCTAAAGATCAAACTGCATTAATTGAAGTGGCGCCAGGTCTTAACAAAACTGTAGATTATGGATTCTTATGGCCCATCTCTAAAGTATTGTTTGCAATCTTGGAAGGCATTCACAAAATCGTAGGTAACTGGGGGTGGTCAATCATTGCGTTAACCGTCTTGGTTAAGATTGCACTGATGTGGTTCTCAAACAAAAGCTATTATTCGATGGCAAAAATGCGTGCGATTGCACCACGTTTGCAGGCATTGAAAGAAGAGCATGGCGACGATCGTATGAAGATGTCGCAAGAGATGATGGCCATTTATAAAGAAGAGCAAGTCAATCCAATGGCGGGTTGTTTGCCTATTTTGTTACAAATGCCTATATTCTTAGCCTTGTACTGGGTATTGGTAGAAAGCGTTGAGCTTCGTCACGCACCATGGATATTATGGATTCAAGATCTATCAGCAATGGATCCTTGGTTTATTTTACCAATATTGATGGGTGCAAGTATGTTCGCTCAGCAGATGTTCAGCCCGCAACCTACTGATCCTATGCAGGCGAAGGTAATGAAGTTTTTACCGATCATATTTACCGCATTTATGTTGTTCTTCCCGGCAGGTCTCGTTTTATATTGGACAGTGAATAACTTATTCACGATGGGTCAGCAGTATGTGGTAAATAAAAAGGTAGAGCGCGAACAAAGAGAAAGAGCCGCAAGAATGGCAAGCTAAATAAAGCGGTAACTCATAAGTCATTTAGCTTATTTAGAGCATCCATATGTCAGCATATGGGTGCTTTTACTTTATAAATGGTATTGAATATTTATTGTGTTACACCTACCATGATTAAGCTATAGTCAAAGAATTCTGAAATGCTAAAAAGGCAACTAAATTCTAGTACGATACAAGTAGGCTTAGCGAATTAAATACCGTAACCATTTAGTAGTTCACTGACTATATATGTTTATTTTGGTCAATAGGCACGCGTAAACCACTCATCATTTGCGTTATCATTAGCGACGATTTATCAGTTGTATTTAAAACAGCTTATACTGCTAATGATTGCCCTTATTCTTAAGGTATATGAATCACTATGAGCCATACTAAAACGATTGCTGCTATAGCCACCCCCATTGGTAGAGGCGGCGTCGGTATCATTAGACTATCAGGATCTAAAGCTTATGACATCGCTTGCCAATTAACAGGGAAAGCGGATTTTAAACCTCGATTAGCGAGCTTTTGCAGGTTTTATGACGCCGATGACAAGGTGCTAGATGAAGGTGTGGTTCTGTATTTTAAAGGGCCTCATTCGTTCACTGGTGAAGACGTTATCGAGTTGCAAGGCCATGGGGGCGTCATACTTCAAAATCAATTATTGGCGCGCGTGTTCGAACTTGGTGCATCGCAAGCTCAGGCTGGAGAGTTTTCTTATCGAGCTTTTGAAAATGATAAACTAGATCTGCTTCAAGCCGAAGCGATAGCCGATGCTATTGATGCCACTAGTGCTGCTGCCGCGAGCAGTGCCATACGCTCCCTTACTGGTGAATTTTCAAATAAAATTAATCAAGTGTTAGAATCTTTGATAGAGCTGCGTCTTTATGTAGAAGCTTCTATTGATTTCCCAGATGAGGAAGATGTTGATTTTTTGAGTGATGGTATTATTGAGAATAAGCTGACTGATATTCAAAATAAGTTAACCCACATACTGGCTACTGCCCAGCAAGGTCAATTATTACGTGACGGGGTGCATGTGGTTTTGGCGGGGCGTCCTAATGCAGGTAAATCTAGCCTTCTAAACAGTTTGGCGGGACAAGAGCGTGCCATCGTGACTGAGGTAGCTGGGACAACTCGTGATACCCTACAAGAGACGATTGTTTTAAACGGATTAACGATTCATTTAACCGATACTGCCGGTCTCAGAGATACTGCCGATACGGTAGAGCGCATCGGTATACAAAGAGCGCATAACGCCATCAAACAAGCAGATTTGCTACTTTTGGTGTATGATTTATCTAAAGAAGTTGATCCTATCCAATTGGCTAAAGACCTGTTTGCTACCCAGAATACATCAATGTCGAATTTGGAACCTGCTAAGTTATTACTCATTGGCAATAAGCGAGATTTGGTTGACAATAACTTTATCGATAGTTCTGCTAAAAGGGTTTCGACACAGACAAACCAAACGACCACGTTACCCGATAAGGTCATTATTGAAGGTTTCGAACAAGTTAATGTTTCATGTGAAACATCACAGGGTTTAGATGTTCTGATTACCACATTATGTAACAAGGTCGGTTTTCATCCCCCGGAAAATAGCCTCATTGCCCGTACTCGACATATTGACGCACTGAAACGGACGCAACAACAGTTAGATGATGCTTATGAGCAACTGGTTGAGTTTCAGGCGGGTGAACTGGTGGCTGAAAGTTTGCGTCAGGCCCAATTTAGCTTAGGTGAAATTACAGGCGAATTTAGCGCCGATGATCTATTAGGCCGAATATTTGGCAGTTTTTGTATTGGTAAATAAACCAACAAGTCGGTATTAACCTATAAACTTAAAGTACCCTTTAGTTTTTAATTCGGTAACTTGATCAGGCAACTTTAATCCGACAACTAGATACAACAGCCAGATACAAAATATTGTTAGGAACCTATAAACTGCGTCTTGGATTCAAACAAGATATTTTAATCGTTCTATATAGCGTGCAATCTAGCTTTGTATTTGGCTTTTTAAAAATTTATAACGTGAATGATTGACTTATTATCAAAGAGAAAAAGTATGCAATGTCCTTACTGTAATGCCGATGACACCAAGGTTATAGACTCAAGGCTGGCAGCAGAAGGTGCCCAGGTTCGTCGTCGTCGTCAATGCAATCAATGTCAAGAACGCTTTACGACATTTGAAGTGGTCGAAGTGGTTATGCCGCGTATTATTAAATCAAACGGTAGAATAGAGCCTTACGATGCGCAAAAATTAAGACGTTCGATTCAATTACCGTTACAAAAAAGACCGGTCACCTTAGATGAACAGGAAGCCATGATTAGTCGTATCGAAAAACGCATACGTCAGTTAGGTGAGCGTGAAATAAATAGTAAGGATTTGGGCGAAATTGTCATGATTGAGCTTAAAGAGGTAGATGACGTGGCATATGTACGTTTCGCCAGTGTCTATAGAGACTTTCAAGATATTGAAGCGTTTAGGCAAGAATTACAAAACATTCGCCCTTCTGGTTCAGATATGACATAACAAACTTGCCTAAGTGATTGTTTTTATAAATTTAATCCTTTAAAGCTTTGTTCTTTAAAGCTTTGTTCTTTATAACTTCATTTCTAGGATAAAAGCATTTTAAACGTAACTTAATCGTATATTTCCTATACTTTATACAATTAATTATGGTTATGATTAAGTTCTTAAACGATCTAGCCTCAAACTCCAAATAAAGAGTATCTCATGTCACCACACTCTAAGACCTCATCGCCAAACTTAGAGGTAACCTCCACACAGTTTTCAGTATCTGATAGACAGCCCCAAGACGGCTACTTCATGTCAATTGCGATTGAAGAAGCTAAAAAAGGTCTATTCACCACCCGCCCAAATCCTGCGGTAGGATGTTTAATTGTTAAAGATAACTTAATAATTGGTAGAGGGTATCACCCGAAAGCAGGAGAGCCTCATGCCGAAGTTTTTGCGTTAAGAGATGCTTTAAATAATAACAAAGCTAATATTGAAGGCGCGACTGCATACGTTACCTTAGAACCTTGTAGCCATACAGGACGCACACCACCCTGTGCTAAAGCGTTAATTGAATCAGGAGTCGGCCGTGTAGTTATCGCGGGACTTGATCCTAATCCTCAAGTCGCTGGACGCGGGGCTGATATGATTATTAAAGCTGGTATTCGTGTGACGGTAGGTGTTGCTGCTGAGAGTGCTGAAAAGCTTAATTTGGGGTTTTTAAAAGCCATGCGAACCCAAATGCCTTACGTCAGACTCAAAATTGCAACCAGTTTAGATGGTAAAACGGCCATGGCTTCTGGACAGTCAAAGTGGATTACAGGTCCGGCAGCTCGAGAAGACGTACAGAAGTTAAGAGCGTTGAGCGGTGCAATTATCACTGGCAGTCAAACTATTATTGACGATAATCCTTTATTAAATATGCGCTCTACCCAGCTTGGGGTAGATGTAAATGACGTGCCGCAACCAAAGATTTTCATTCTTGATAGACGGCAACGTTTAGCAGGATCAGACTACAATGTTCTACAGAATTCATCTACCCACATTGTTCATGACTCTGATCTCAAAAAGTTATTAGCGCAGTTAGTGAGTGAAAATCAGATTTATGATGTATTGGTAGAGTCGGGTGCGACGCTTGCAGGCAGTTTTATTCAAGCAGGTTTAGTTGATGAGCTGGTGGTATATCAAGCACCCTGCATATTAGGACATGCGGCTCGTCCGATGTTGAATATAGACTTACAACATTTATCACAACAATTACGTTTACAACTTATTGATACCTCGCGTATAGGTAATGACTTAAAAATAGTTTACAAACCAATAAAATAAATTAGGGTCAGATAATCCATTAAATATTTAGTACATATTTATGGTTTATTTAATTAATGTCTGTCTGTCTCATAGAGTTGTAACTTTAGTATAGTAGCTACATATAGTTCTTTTAATTCAAGGATAACGAGTTATAAAAAGAAATTTATACTTAGTGATTTAATTAAGACAGTTTAAAGTTATCCACAATTCATATCTCATATATAAAGTTTATAGCATTATGTCTAGCTGTTTCACATGAAACTGTGGATTAAATAGGTTTCACATGGAACTTTAATTAATCTTATGTTCATGGGATTGATTACTATATAAAGGTTTCACGTGAAACTATGAAATATCTATTTGTAGGCGCTTATTAAGGGGTTGGTTGTGGATAAGTATTCAATTTTGTATCCATTTAAATGGATTAAAATCTTAGAATTTAAGTTATCCACAGCTTAAGTTAATAATTATTATTTGAAATAGGGTCTTTTATGTTTACAGGAATAATAGAAAGTACGGGCATTTTAAAATCTATAGATAAAGTTGGTGGAGATGTTCGATTAACAATAGAGTCGAAAAGTTTAGATTTTAATGATATTAAATTGGGAGACTCAATCGCAAGCAATGGTATCTGTCTCACCGTTGTTGATATTAAAGATAATAGCTATGCAGTTGATGTTTCACGTGAAACGCTAAATAAAACAGCAATGTCTCAATGGCAGGTTGGTGATACCTTAAATCTTGAAAAAGCCATGTTGCCAACTACCCGATTTGGCGGGCATATGGTATCAGGGCATGTCGATGGTGTTGGTAAGATAGAATTGATGAAAGAGGACGCACGGTCAATTTATATCGAAATTGCCATTCCAGACGAGCTAAAAAAATACACCGCGACCAAAGGTTCCATTACTGTAGATGGTATTAGTCTGACGACCAATCTTGTTAAAGACAATATCGTCTGCTTAAATATTATTCCACATACAGCAGACGTGACTAATATTGGCAACCACTGGAAAGAAGGTGCACAAGTCAATATTGAGGTGGATTTAATTGCTCGCTATCTAGAAAGATTGAACAGTGCTGATGCTGGATAATGCATATCGAAGTTAATCTGGACTATATTGATTTCTTATATTTAAAATTTAAGCCCCAATGGATTGCATAATAAGCAATAACTCAACTTTGTTAATAAAGAGACTTATATGAGTTCACCTAATTCGTCACAATCAGCTAAAAAACGTCTTATCTTTGCAGGCACACCTGAATTTGCTGCCGTAGCACTGCAAGCTTTGATAGAACAACGTGATGCGCTAAATATAGAGATTGTTGCGGTTTATACCCAGCCAGACCGTAAAGCTGGACGAGGTCAAAAGCTAACCGCATCGCCCGTTAAACAGTTAGCGCTTGAGCACAATATTCCTGTAGAGCAACCCCTTAGTTTTAGTTTAAATAAAGATAACGGAGCTGTTTCACGTGAAACTTTAAAACACTATCAACCCGATGTGATGGTAGTCGCTGCATATGGCTTAATTTTACCACTGGGTGTATTGAACACACCGACATTTGGTTGCTTGAATATTCATGCGTCGCTTTTACCCCGTTGGCGGGGAGCAGCACCGATTCATCGTGCCTTATTAGCAGGTGATAAGCAGACAGGCATTACCATTATGCAAATGGATAAAGGCTTAGATACCGGCGATATGCTATATAAAGTGGCATACGATATTGCCGCTGATGAGACCACTGCCAGTTTACATGACAAAATGGCGGCGTTAGGTGCTAAGGCTATTATAGAGGTTTTAAAAGACTTACCCCGCTATCAAGCTCAGGCTAAGAAACAAGACGATAGCCTAGCGACTTATGCTGAAAAATTGAGCAAAGCAGAGGGTGAGATTGATTGGAACAAGTCGGCGACTCATATCGAGCGTCAGATACGTGGCATGCATCCTTATCCGGGTGCTCACACCTTTTTGGCAGATGCAGAAATCAAAAGCGTGCCTAAACGGGTAAAAGTTTTATCAGCCATGCCAGTCAATCCTTCACAAACTACGGGCGAAAAGCCGGGTACGGTTATTAGTGTGGGTAAACAGGCTATCTTAGTGGCTTGTGGTAAAAACAGCCCAGATGATGACGTGGCAACTACCCTGCGCTTAACCAAGCTACAATTCGCAGGTAGCAAACCTGTCACCGCTGAGCAAATCTGTCATGGTAATCAGCTTGATGACGGTGACCGTTTTGTGTCTCAAAGCTAGCTATTAATAACAAATCTTCCAGTAATAAAATTAAGTATTTGTAACCCATAAATTAGGTATGTAATGAGCAATAAACCAAACAACGCCACCTTACAAAAGAACGTCCGTGTCGCTGTGATAAATACGTTGTTGTCAATTCAGCAAGGTCAGTCACTAAGCAATCTATTAGACCCACTATTAAACAGTTTTAGGGATGAGGATAAAGGTTTTGCCCATGCCTTATTACTCACAACCTTACGCCATTGGCATGCAACCGCACGTTTGTTAGATAGCTTAGCCGACAATCCAATTGATGAGATAGAGGTGCGTACCACCATTCAACTGGGCATTACGCAGTTGCTATACCTTAATGTTGCTGACCATGCCGCGATTAATGAAACCGTAGAAGCGGTAAAAAAAATCGACTATGCGCGCGCATCAGGGTTAGTTAATGCCCTGCTGCGTAAAGTGGCGAAGAATCCGAATAAATTCCGCAAGAAAGCCAATAAAAATCATAGTCTTCCTAATTGGTTGGCCCAGCAGTTAAAATCAGATTGGCGGGATCAGTATGATGAACTAACCCAAAGCCTGCGCCAGTCGGCTCCGATGTTTTTGCGGGTGAATAGATTACAAACCGATTGTGAAAGCTATTTGGCACAACTTAATGAGGCAGAGATAGCAGCAGAATTGGTCTCTTTAGAAACCTCAATAAATACTGAGAACGCTGATGAAACGGTTGCTATTAATCAACAAGCTATAGCGCTAATAGATAGCGTGCCTGTCAGTCGCCTGCCCGAGTTTGAGACGGGTATTACTAGCGTACAAGATGCGCATGCTCAATTGGCGGCGCCTATTATTGACGCGCTACTTCAAAAAGTGGTGAATGCTAATCCAACCGAGACGGTACGATTATTGGATGCCTGTGCTGCGCCAGGGGGGAAGTTGGCGCATTGGCTTGAATTACTAGGTGAGCAGGAAGAGCAACATGCAGGTTTGTTTCACGTGAAACAACCTAAAGAATCGACGACTGCACTTAATAAAGTTGAGCTAACGGCTATTGATAACGAAGCGCCACGTATTACCCGTATATTTGAGAATTTAGAACGGTTGCAATTGCCTGCGCCTATCGTGAATAGCAAATTATATTTAGACATCGAATGCGTGGATGCAACCACTTGGCAGGCAAAAGAGACAGACAATAAATCAACTGGCTTTGATGCCATATTGCTCGATGCGCCTTGTACCGCTACCGGTGTTATTCGTCGTCATCCAGATATTACCTTGCTGCGCACCGAGGAAGATGTGCAACATACGGTGCAACTGCAAGAGCAAATCTTAGATAACTTATGGCCGCAACTGAAGTCTGGTGGTTATTTTTTATATGTAACTTGTTCCATATTAAAGCAAGAAAACGTGGAACAAATGCAGGCATTTCTTGAGCATCATCATGATGCGGTGGCTGTGGCGTTTGACGATGACGAAACTAATTGGGGTATTGAGCAAGAGATTGGGCGTCAATGTTTGCCGTTAAATGAACAAAACCAATCAGGTGGTGATGGGTTTTATTATGCGCTGCTTAGAAAAACAAAGTAGTAATTCCTAACTAAGCTGATATAACTGATTTAAAGACTCCCATCTCAGCGCTATAAATGAGAGGGGGTTTACTAAAATGAAAGCAATTTAATTATAATCGTTAACCATGATTTAGTTAACGTAAATATTTATTTAATCCTGATTCTAAAACCTCTTTAATTTTGCCTTTTAAAGGTTTGGCTAAAAAGCCTAAGGTCGCTTCAAAGTAGATTTTATTAGCGTCTAAAGTGGCTTTCCCATCGATACCTTTACAACTAATGGTCGCATTGTCTTTATTTTCGACTTCAATATAATTGGCATTAATACCATGTTTTTATTTGGCTCTTTCTTAGCATTTTTTAGTTTGCGCGCGTGATATTGCTGTGCTCTTTTTTTGATTTCAATATCTGCTATGGAATTACCTTTTATTATGTTATTTAGGATTAATACAAAATTATATCTTGACTGACTATGGTAGTCAGACAAGAAAGGTGTTTACATCATTTAGTTGTATAGGTAGTAATTAATTAATTAATGTAGCATGATTGATAACTCTAACCTGTCAGTTGTCACTATATAATGGGTTAATAGCTAAACTTATCTTAGCTCATATACATACCATAACTGACTAATGTATTTATAGGACAATGTTGAATCTTAAATAGTTGAAGTAAGAAGAATTGGATCAATTTGAATGGAATTAAAAACACATATTAGTGAGACTCAAATAGCGTTTCTTGACGAACTGATAAGTCTTGTCATTGAATGCTGGAGAATAGATGAGCAAAATTACAGTTTCTATAAACGTCTTATTGAAAATTGGCAAGAGCAGGGCTACTACGATGATGCTATGCTCTACTTTTGGTATTATGAAGAAATAGAAGGTTTAAATTCTAAGCAGGTTGATAATTTTTGCGCTTTTATAAAGGTTATCAATGGTTTAGGGTTTTTATTACCATCAACTGAGCAAGCTCTAATGGCTAATACATTTAAATATATCAAATGCCTTAAAGTATCAAAGACTATTGAAGAGAGAACAGAAGCTATATTAAGTTTCTGGCAAGGTATTGATTATGGAGAAGCTGTTAATATAGCTGATTTTTATCGAAAATTTAATTTAATGAGAGGTAAAAATCTAATTATACAAGATGGTGATTGGGATAAGTTGGACAAGGAAAGGTTTGACAAGTCTTACCATTACATTTTGACTCAAAGTAAGCTGTGGGAAGAACAGTATCCTAAAGGCATATTAAGCATATATGAGCAGTTAATTTATAAGGGTGAAACCTTAAAAAGCCAAGCAGACGCTATTGACTATCAATTCAAAACAGGGTTGTTGGAAGAAGAAACACAGTGCTATGAAAAAATCTCAGTACCCAAAAAAGAATCTAAGCTTAGAAGGCTTATTGGATGGATAAAATGTTTATATTGAACAATTCATCTTCTAAAAATGTTATTAGCTATAAGTCTCTGGGAAATTACTATAAACTCATTCACAAAAACCAATCATACCTCTATTTAATATGGCTTATCTCTCAAAATATGCTACTCTTTTTCTACTTCAATATTATAAGACTCGTAGATAGGACAAAACATGAAATATATCAGTACCCGTGGTCAAACTGAGCCGATGGATTTTAGCGATGTGTTGTTGATGGGCTTAGCGCCAGACGGTGGTTTGATGTTGCCTGAAAGCTATCCGCAAATTGATGGTGCGACATTAGATAAATGGCGTAAGCTAAGCTATCCCGAGTTGGCATTTGCGATTATGCGCCTGTATGCCACCGATATTGATGACGCAGATTTAAAAGATATTATTGATCGCACGTATACGGCTAAGGTTTTTGGTTCTGAGGACATTGTGCCGGTTCGTAAGCTTGAGGATGATTTATATATTTTAGGGTTGTCTAATGGTCCGACGCTGGCGTTTAAAGACGTGGCGATGCAGTTTTTGGGTAATGCGTTTGAATATGTGCTGAAAAAGAAAAACAAGCGTTTAACCATCATTGGTGCGACCAGTGGTGATACCGGTAGTGCAGCAGAATATGCGCTACGTGGCAAAGACAATATCGAAGTGTTTATGATGTCGCCACATGGCAAAATGAGTGCGTTTCAGCGGGCGCAAATGTACAGCTTGACCGATGCTAATATTCATAACATTGCGATTAAAGGCATGTTTGATGACTGTCAGGATATTGTGAAAGCCTTGCAGCAAGATGCGGATTTTAAAGCCAAATATAGTTTAGGTACGGTGAACTCGATTAACTGGGGGCGTATCTTAGCGCAAATCGTGTATTACTTTAAGGCGTATTTCGCTGTCACTAATAATAATACCAATAACGATAAAAAGGTTAGCTTCTGTATTCCTTCAGGTAACTTTGGTAACATCTGCGCCGGTCATATTGCTCGTGAGATGGGTCTGCCGATTGAGCGTTTAATCGTCGCAACCAATGAAAACGATGTGCTAAACGATTTCTTTAATCAAGGCAGTTATAGCCCTCGCCCTGCGGAACAAACGTATGTGACCTCTAGCCCGTCTATGGATATTTCCAAAGCATCTAACTTTGAGCGCTTCATTTATCTGTTATTGGAAAAAGACAGTAAGCGGGTGCATGAGTTGTTCGATGGGGTTAAATCAGGTAAAGGTTTTGATTTGTCGGATGTGTTAGAAGCGGTGAATACGCGCTATGGCTTTGCAGCCGGTAAATCAACGCATCAAGACCGTCTAAACACCATTAAAGATCTGTATGAAAACTACAACGACTTAATTGATCCGCATACTGCCGATGGCGTGAAGGTAGCACGTGAACTACAAAAAGACGGTGAGGTTATTATTTGTGCAGAAACGGCATTGCCAGCCAAGTTCTCTGAAACTATCTTTGAGGCAGTGGGTAACTCATTATCAGAGCAGGATATTGAGCGTCCAGAGCACACTAAAGATATTGAAAGTCTAGAGCAGCACGTGACGGTTTTGGACAACGATGCCAGTTTGGTCGCTGATGAGATAAGAGCGGTGGTGTCGCCTGCTTAATAGAAATGCTCGTTATTATTGGTATAGGTCTAACCTTTGTGTGTTTATAAACTAAAGCTTTAGGCGGGTAAAACAATTGTATACTTGCTAAGTGGTCAATCTAAGTCGTCAACTATTTGAGTCGTCAACTATTTAGGCCACTAAAATGCTCTCTATATCAAAACTTATGACTTATTTTTACTAAATACTATGACTTCACCCTAAAAATGTAGCAAAATAGTGGCATAACTCGACTTTTGGATAATTCAATGACCCCATCCTATCGCAACAAAATAGCACATACTATGTCGACCGTGGCACTAAACCAGACCGCAGTATTTAAGAAGTGGCTTATAGTAGGCATGTCAGCAGCTATGTTATTTAGTGCAACGGCTACTCATGCCAACAATCCACCACCTAAAGTTAAGCCAGATGCACCAAACCGCTATGTTGTAAAAAAAGGCGATACCTTGTGGGATATCTCGGGCCGTTATTTAAATAACCCTTGGCAGTGGCGTGAAATATGGGCGGCGAACAAACAGGTGAAAAATCCCCATCTCATATACCCTGGCGACATATTATTGATGTGTATCATCAAAGGGGAGACCTTAATTGGTATTGATACGGGTGAGGGCTGCGCTGGGATTGAACGCAATATGACTAAAGCGGCGACTCCGCAGCAGACGATCACCATCACCCCGCTAGATAACAGTATTCCTCCCATTCCGTTATCAGCAATCATGCATTGGCTAGATAAAAATACCATTGTCAATCCAGAACATTTTAATGCCACGCCTTATGTACTGGCCTCTAAAACAGGTAATCTTATTACTGGTGCAGGCGATAAGATTTATGTGAAAGGGGCGCCGCTAATTGTCGGACAGCGCTATGGTATTTATCGTGAAAAGCAGCCCTACGTTGACTCACGATCTAAAGAGTTAATAGGTCTTGAAGTACAACAGGTGGCGTCTGGCAGAGTAATGAGTGTTGCTGCCAATGGTATCTCCAGTCTGCAGTTGCTAGAGTCTTTTGATTCTGAGGTACGTGAGGGCGATCGCGTCTTTATCGAGACCAGTCCGCAATTGCCACCCGTGTTTTATCCTAAAGCAGGTACTGCAAACAGAGGCGGACAGATCGTTAGAATTATGGATTCTATTAGCAGTGCTGGCGCCGGTGACGTCGTTGCAGTGAATTTGGGTAGCGAAAATGGGGTAAGTGCTGGTGATGTATTCACCATATTCCAGCGCGGCGCATTGGTACGTGATGTCTATGACAATGATATGGCGGTACGCCTACCAAGTGAGCAAGCGGGTCATCTTATGATATTTAAAACCTTTGATAAGATTAGCTATGCCTATGTCCTAGATTCAGAATTAGCATTGAGTGTGGGCGACCGATTATTACCGCCAACGTTTAGATAAAATTGACTAAAACCAGTTGAACAGTAGGCGAAACCATGAGTGTTAATATACACTTATCTGGCTTATGCCGCCCAGTATGAGTTGATTGCAAAAATAGACGTCTACTGGAATTAAAATGTATAGGATATTTGATGAGTTTTAAGAGTTTGCAAGCAGGATGACAGTAACGATAAACGATAGCCGCCCAGTTAGTGATTCAATGATGTCTCAAGGTTTGAGCGATACCCAACAGTCAATTTTACTACTATGGCAGCGGGTGAATACCTCGTTGTCTGCCTATCATAAACTATCCAAACACTTTGGTGATGCAAGGCTTGCCCTCCAAAGCTCGCCCGATACTTGGCGTGCGCTTAAGATTCATGCAAAGCATATAACACGGCATGTTGAAGCCAGTGCAGAGTATGATATACAGTTTTTGGCTCACATTGAACGCAGCATAAAGTCTGGCGAGTATGGTTTGTTGTTTCTACAAGATGAGCGCTATCCTTTACAGCTTGCCGCTTTATTTGATCCACCACCTGTCTTATTTGTCCGGGGTAATATCGATCGATTAAATCAATCGCAAATAGCCATTGTAGGCAGTCGTAAGCCCACCCCTAGTGCACAAAAATTGACATTTGATATGGCGCAGTATTTAGCCAAATCAGGTTATATTATTACAAGTGGGCTGGCGCAAGGGGTCGATGCACAGGCACACATGGGTGCTTTATCGCAGCCTGTAGACTGTGCTGGTCGCACGGTAGGCGTTATGGGAACAGGTATCGATGTTTGCTATCCCAAACAGCATCTAGCCTTGTTTGATCGGATCGTTAAGGAAGGCGGGTGTATTATCAGTGAGCTATTGCCTGGCACCCTACCAAATAAGCATACGTTTCCAAGACGCAATCGTTTAGTAGCGGGTTTAAGCTTAGGTACAATCGTGACAGAAGCTCAGATAAAAAGTGGCTCAATGATCACCGCACGTCTAACCTCTGATCAAGGTAAACAGGTATTTGCTATGCCAAGTACCGTTGATAACCTTAATGCACAAGGGTGTCATCATCTTATTCGTGAAGGGGCGACACTGATCTATCATCCAGAGCAAGTAGTCAGTGATTTGTCGCATCAACTGGTTACGCCCATACAGCGTCAACATATAAAGTCTCACAGCGAATCACTTACTGCTCAGGCTGCTGAGTTTTCAATTCCAAACTCTGTTCAACATCCGGTTCAAAACTCTTCTGCAGCCTTAAATTCAGCGTTTGATGACACTTCTAAAACAATTTCGGCTAATAAGAAGCCATCTAATACCTCTCAACCGATTGAACCTATAGCATCAGCATTTATGGCAGACGTAAAAGCGACTGGTTTTGCATCCATGCCATTAGGTAACCAAGCAACGTTAAGTAAGCAAACCTCATTAAGTAACCAAGCGCCTGTACCTAAGGTCTCAATTCCCTCGCATTTGCAACCATTATGGACGCATATAGATTTTGATGGTCAAGATTTAGATATATTGGTACGTAAAACACAAATTGACACATCTACCTTATTGAGTCAACTAATGGAACTAGAGCTTTTAGGTAGTTTGGTGCAAATTGGTGGGCGATACAAACGTATATAACAGGCTCTTTGACGTACAGACAGTTTTGATACTAAAATCTTTATGATTGAAATCACCTTATGATGAATGTGACAAAAGACCCCAAACAAGCTGCCGAATGGATTAATCAAGGTAAACTTCTGGCTTATCCTACAGAAAGTGTTTGGGGCATCGGTTGTAATCCATATGATGAAGTAGCAGTCAAAAAAATCATTGCCATCAAGCATAGACCGCTTGAAAAAGGAATGATAGTGATCACAGATAGGGTGGATCGTATTCAGTCATTATTGGCAAACTTACCAAGATCTAAGCGGGAACAGGTTGCTCAAAGTTGGGAAGATAAAAACTCCAATACAGAGTCTTTAAATCACATAAATAAATATCAACAAGCACACACGTGGGTACTTCCATTAGCAACTGATGACTCGGCGACCAAACTGTCTAGACCAATTCCCAAATGGATTACAGGGCGTTATGACTCTGTAGCGGTACGTGTTATTGCACATTCTTTGATTCAGGCGCTTTGTCAAAGATTGGTTAGCGATAATAATCCTTTTGGGTTTTTAGTGTCGACCAGCTGTAACCCCTCGCAGCTCAGCCCTGCCACAACCTTTGATGAAGCATTCGCCTATTTTGCGAACGATATCTATTATCTACAAGGTGAAACCTTAGGATATACCTTACCCAGTCAGATCAAGGATGCATTGTCAGGAAAAGCTTTAAGATAAGGAGCTGGCACGCAGCAGTTTAAAGTAATTAAGGGTTAAAGTTTTTTCTTGCAAATAGAATGTTAATAATTTATTATTTCTGTATTGACTGAAATATCAGAAACAAGTATATTTTAAAGCATGATAATAATTAGTTATAAAACATAAAACACTTAAAGCCAGTAAGCTATAAAAAGAGCAGTCGTAGCCAATACAATCATTTGAAAGGTTAAAGTCAACGTATGAAATTGAATCCAGCAACAGAACAATTTGTATTGCACTGGGGAGAAATGGGCTCTCAGTGGGGTGTTAATCGCACCATGTCACAAATTCATGCGCTGCTCTTCATCATTGGCAAACCGCTTAACGCTGAAGAAATAACCGAAACGTTAGGGGTAGCACGCTCCAATGTCTCTAACAGTATCAAAGAGCTTCAACATTGGGGCTTGGTACAGAGGGTTTCTATCTTAGGCGATAGACGTGATCACTTTACTACCCAGCAAGATGTTTGGGAGCTGGCACGTGTTATTGTCATTGAACGTCAAAAACGTGAGCTTGCGCCAACGGTGCAGTTTTTGACAGAACTGGTTGAAAGCTCAGAATTTAATCAAGAAAATAGCGATGTGCAAGATCGTATGCTTGAAACCAGAGAGTTTGTCGAAACAGTAACGAGTTGGTCTGATGAAATGCTTAGATTACCAACCAGTACGTTAAAAAAGATTCTAAAACTTGGTGCGAGAATTAAGAAAAAAATTCGTTAAAAATTTTACATATTTATTTCACTCTTAACAGAAATAACTAAAAATAAAGAAATATCTAGATTATTACTTATAAATTATTAATTATAAGACGCTATTATGAATAAGTTCATTAAAGACAAAAAGCCGGACAAGTCTCAACAAGATAACTCTCCGGTTAATCATGACAGTAGGAAGAATGCTAACAGTAAAAGCTCGAAGTTAGAGGGTGTTGACGTCATCGAGAAGGCTTCTGTAAGACCAGATGAACAACCAACTGTCAAAGCCCATGATAATGATAACGAACATATATTAGAGGAGGAGTTTAAACACACTGCGCTTATTTCGAAGAATACCATCGTAGATAATGAGCTTAGAAAGAAGGAGCGCGCATATGTTTCACGTAGTTTTTTCCAAAAGCTACTTCCTGCGCTGACAGGTTTACTTCTCATATTAGGAATATTTACATTATGCTATTGGATAGCTGAAGATAAAGACAAATTGTTAGGTGGACAATTTTTAATTGGTGTGCCTTTTTTTATCGGTGCAGCTGCTGTTTACTATGCAAGTTTGAGTGACCCTATTACCATAAAAAAAGTTTTTAAGATCACCTTTTGGGTTATTCTGGGCATACTAATTATTTCAATTCCCATACTTAAAGAAGGCATCATATGTATCGTATTAGCGTCACCCATATTGTATGCTGCGCTATTGAGTGGCGGTTTGATTATGCATTTGATATGTACTCTTTTTTGGAAAAGTAAAGCCTTACACTCTGTTGCTATTCTTCCTTTTATAATTCTTTTTTTACCTCTTGAGCAGTCGCCTGAAACATATGAAGTGACGCACAGTACAGTTATTCAAGCTTCGCCTGAAAAGATTTGGCAATCTATTAATCATATCCAAGATATCAAACCTCAGAATTTCTATAAAAAAAGTCATCTGCTACCTTTGATGCAGGTTCCTACTCCCAAATCTGCTATTACGGTCGTTGAAAATGGGCAATGGGTGCGCAAATGCGAATGGTATGGCGGTATAACGTTTGATGAACCTTTAATTTCTCAAATTCCTAATAAACAATTGCGTTGGCAGTTCGTTTTTTATCCAGATTCTGTTCCCCCAAAAACCTTAGATGATCATGTCACGATTAATGGCGCTCATTTTAAATTATTATATGGTCAATATGATATCAAACCTATCTCTAAAAATTCGACGGAGCTTACCTTTAAAGTGACTTATCGTATTACTACTAATATAAATTTTTATGCAGGATATTGGGGTAAATGGGTGATGCGTGAATTTGTAGAAGATACGTTAGGTTTGTATCAAAACAGATTGGAAAGTAGTTAAGTCAAAGTAGTATAGTCGGCGAACTTATAAAGAGTCACGGTGTTAACCTCGTTAAGCCTACCCTAGTAGTACTTGCACTCGGTTGCCTTGTGACTACTTTAAAGTTCTTTGACTATAGTGCTACACCAACCTTTATTGCGATTGCAACATATTTATCGAGTGCCTAAATCCAAAATTCTCATAAGGACTTAGTATGAAAATGTCCACAAAAACACGCAACAAAACACTTACCATTCGGCAAACCCTTAAAGAGGTTCAATGGAAGGATTTACGTCAACTGACACATGCTCAAGTTATCTATAATATTATTCTTCCTTATCCCTTTTTATTCCTATCATGGTGGTTTGCATGGCACTCTATGTTTGTGTTTGCTTGTATAAGCACTTATTTGTTTTTTGCGGCTGCATTCAGACAAGCGCATGACGGATACCACCACAGCTTAGGTATTGGCAAACGCAGTACCACACTCCTGATAATGATCATGAGTGTTTTGCTATTTACAGGGTTACACAGTATCAGAGCCACACATATGCAGCATCATCGGGACCCATTGGGTAAAGATGATATTGAAGGCAGTTTGGCTAAATTGTCTTGGTGGCAAGCTTTATTAGGGGGAATCAGATATCGATTTGCAATTTATAAAAAAGGGCTGGTATTAAGTTCAAAAAAATCTAAACGAATTGCTTGGATTGAATTTGGCCTGATAGGACTATGTACAATCGCTATTTGTGTCGGTGCTACGTTTAGCTATTTAACTACTAAAGACCTCATATCCTACACTTATCTCATCAATGCGTCGGTACTCAAAGTGGCCATTTACCATCTTATTGTGATGATACTCGCTAATGCTAGCGTTGGTTTGATTGCAGTCTGGGGCGTGCATCATGATTTAAATGAAGGTATTGCAAGAACTGAACGCAATCGATTTATAAATTTAGTAACCTTTGGTCTCCTGTTTCACGTGGAACATCATCTATATCCAGCTGTACCCACCAATAATCTACCGACACTTGCCAAACGCATTGACTCGATAGCGCCTGCAACCACAAGTAACCATGTGGTTCCAAAAATAAAAGACTTAAAACTCTGGTTAAATAAAAAACGTAACACTCATGACAATAACAATCGAGGGACTGATAATAATCAGTGTCCAATCAGACGTCATTTTGCTTGATAACGTGTCTGTAAATAATTACGATGAATAAGACTTTAAAACAAAGACTTTAAAACAAAGACTTTAAAACAAAGACTTTAAAACAAAGACTCCAAACAAAGTGCATCAGGTAAATAAGGAAGAGACAGATGAATATTTTAATAAGCGGTGGCACTGGATTTCTAGGTCGTGCTTTTAGCGACTGGGTTTTGCAGCAGGTTGTCAATAATCCTGAATATGCCTATCGTCATATACTAAAAGACGCAAGCTCTATAAATATAACTTGGTTAAGTCGAGATGTGAATCAATCGCATCCTAGTGAAATCACAATGATGAGCTATGATGAGCTAAAAATCACTACCATGTACTTTGATGTCATCATTAACCTTGCAGGTGCAGGTATTGCGGATAAACGATGGAGTGATGCGCGCAAACAACACTTATATGCAAGTCGTATTAAGCCCACTCAAGCCATTTTGGATTATATAGCACGAATAGATAAGAAACCCAAACTTCTCGTGAGCGGATCGGCAATTGGCTGGTATGGTGCTCAAGGGGATAAACCTTTGGATGAAAACAGCAGCGCGGTTTCACAATATGATGATGCTAATTCTGTCAATACCGATTTTGCGCATGAGCTTTGTGATAGATGGGAGATAGAAGCAGCAGGTGCAGCTGCATTCGGCACACAAGTGGCGATAGTTAGAACAGGTGTGGTTATACATCCAGAGGGTGGTATGCTTGCACGCCTATTGACACCTTTTAAAATGGGAGCAGGGGGCAAGCTTGGAGATGGTATGCAAATCATGAGCTGGATTAGCCGTGAAGATTGGGTACGTGCAACGTGGTTTATTATTGAGCAAAACTTAGGCTTTGATGAATCTAAACTGTTAAGCCAGCAAAACCCCATTATTTACAACTTAACTGCTCCAAACCCTGTCAGTAATGCTGCATTTACTAACGCTGTTGGCGAGTGGCTCAATCGGCCTACGTTTATGACTTTACCCAGTTGGTTGCTAAAACTAATGTTTGGAGATATGTCAACACTATTGATAGATGGTCAAAAGGTGTTACCCGTCGCACTAGAAAACTTTGGTTTTGAATTTAAGCATATTGATCTTGGTAATGCACTGCGTAACCAGACGTCAATAAAATAAGAGCTAAAACAATCAACAATTATTCCACAGATATTAATTTGCCCGCAGAATCTTTTGGTAAATCTGCTAAACATACGACACTGTCATTATTAATACCGTGAACTAAATATTTATCGGATTGAGCAAAATACTCAATGACTTTAACGGGGGTATAAGATAGGTGCTGGTCTTGCTCGATGACCCAAACATAACCATGTATCTCCTCAGTTGGTCTAGGATGTTTGGCGTTTAGTTTGGACAAATCAGCTTCAAAAATACCTTCCTTTGGCAAGCGCACACCCAGCTGTTTTTGACCATAATCAATCGACATAATGGCGAGCATTCCAGGCTCTAGTATGGCCTTATCATCATCTTCAGAGAGGAGTGGAGCTCGAACCACCAGATACCCTTCATCAAGCACCGGCGTTATGTGACTGATTTGACCGGTAAACTCACTATGCGCCTCAAAGACTTTGAAATTTACGGAATCACCAACGGATAATTCGGATTCTGCCGTTAAAGGAAGCCTACCCACTAGCTGTAATTTGTGAGTATCGCCTACTGTAAGTAAGGTCATGTCTTTATTAAGCGGATGTGACAACTTAAGAGGTTTGCTAGCGGCTGTGTCAGCTGCATCAATCATATTGGTTTCTACAATACTTTGCTGTGTGTTTGCCTTATCTTGAGGTTTGATTGACGTTTTAGCAGATGTATTGGCTAAAGTATTGGCTGAATCTTGGGAACTATGAATTTGCGATGATTTAGAATTATCAGAAGTTTGGGGACCTAAATTTTGTGCTTCTAAAGTTTTTAAAGCTGAAGTTTTGGCAGGAGAAGTTTTGGCAGGAGAAGTTTGTGATGCTTGGCTAAGTGACTCTAGCGATGCCATTAACTCCTCGTTAATATTAATAATAGTACCTTTAATAGGCGACTTAAATATTAACGTAACCTCGAACTCGGCATTTAAACTGCCATTATTATTTTTAAGAATAGTCGACGGCTCTTTTTCGGGTAGATTTTTTACAGTATCAACGGCATTGGTTGAAACACTATGGGTTGTACTTTTAGAAGAGTCGTTATTATTTCTACTATCTTTTGATGACTGCGTATTTTGTGACGACTTTGACGCTGCTGAAGACGTATAAGCACGGCTGACATCGTTTGAAGCCTCGCCATTTGGTGTATTATCTTTTATTAACGTAGCTTCTTTTACTGACGTAGCTTCTTTTATTAACGCAGCTTCTTTTGAAGAGTCAGACCGTGTGGGATTTTGACGAATACCATCAACCATAACTTCTATATAACGGCTATCTATAGAGGACGCATTGGCGTCACTCATGGAGGTGTCTATCGTTGCCAGTATCTGTCCTTTTTCTACACGCTCACCTTTTTTGACATATAAGGTGATGTTATCTGCACTAAAAGGAGTATTAATAGCGGTGAAATCCACAGGAATTAAAGCACCTTCTAGCGTATAGCTAGGTTGGTATCGCTCTGGGTTGCTGGTCATAATAAGTGAGCTAACTACAATCACCTCATCTTCTAATATTTGAACGTTAGGCGCCTCAGTGCTTCCATGATCAGTTTTTTGACACCCACTGAGCATTAAAGAAGCACTCATCATTAAACTCGTACTTATCATAAGCGCTCTAATGGCTTTTAACCCTAGTCCTGATTCAAAGAAATTAATGTACTGTTTTGGAGGTGTGTTCAATTGCATTCTAAATGGGTCCTGTGATAATTCTAGGCAGTCTTATATATCAGCGATATCGATATCAATATGAAATGCTTATCACCTATAACTATAAAACAAAAATATCAATGATATTAAAACTTAGTATACCGATGACCTGTACTTTCTTAAGTAATGATTACGTGTCTCTTTGGATACGATACTGAGATTGTTTTAAGTTTGTTCCTAGGCCTTGAAATTTTAGTGAATAACCTTAATCAAGCAATAAGTATATAAAGAAAGCCTATAAATATTAAATTCAAATAGGTCGTTATCAAATACCGACTTCTGATTTCTATATCATTTTTTCTATATCATTTAATTTTAATCTTATAATTTGCCTAAAGTTTTGGCTATTAAGGAGAAACCATGAGTAACGATACAAATAATACAGCCCCTAATCATCAACATGATGCAGATAATGTTACTGCTGCACAGTCCAATTTAGATCAAAAGGAAACCGTATTAAAAGAGTCATTAGATGAATTTAATCCTGATGTAAATGGTGGTGAAAATCAAACCATTGAAAATGAGATTGACCTTCAAGCTTTTAAAGATCGTATTGCCGAATTAGAAGGTGAGGTTAAGTCCGCCAAAGAAGGTCAAGCACGCGCCAATGCGGATGCTTATAATGCACAAAAGCGTATGGAGCAAGAAACGGAAAAGAGTCGTAAGTTTGCCTTGCAAAAATTTATCACCGAGCTTTTAGATGTCGTTGATAACTTAGAGCGCGCTATCGTTAGCGTACAGGCAGATACTGACGCAGATGCTGCTATCATGGAAGGGGTAAAATTAACCCACAAATCTTTATTAACTGTTTTAAATAAGCATGGCGTTGAAGTAGTTGACCCACAAGGTGAAAAGTTTAACCCTGATTTTCATGAGGCTGTAGGTATCGACCCTGATGCTGAAGCTGATACAGTGGGTGAGGTTTTACAAAAAGGCTATACCTTAAATGGTCGACTATTACGTCCTGCTATGGTTAAAGTGGGTCAATAATTCATCTCTCACTAAATGTGCATCAATATCGGGCTGTTCATAACCGGACAAGCATAGACAGCAATTAAATATACGGTAGTTATCTAAACCGTACATACATAAAAAGACAAAAAATTTGCTAATTTTATGCATGTTTAACTTGAAAAATAACCGCAGTAAACCGATATAAAGACCAGAAGCAAGGCTTATGAAGGTTGATGTTATCAATATGATTAAATTATTCATGGCAATCAAATTATTCATGGCAATCAAATTATTGATACATTCAAAGCCAAGTGCTAATTTTTAAATAAACATAAACAATAAATTTTTTGGAGTTTTATATTATGGCTAAAACAATAGGTATCGACTTAGGTACTACCAACTCTTGTGTTGCAGTAATGGAAGGTGACTCAGTTAAAGTCATCGAAAACGCTGAAGGTACCCGTACGACTCCTTCTATCATCGCTTATAAAGATGGTGAAACTCTTGTAGGTCAGTCTGCAAAACGTCAAGCAGTCACTAACCCAAATAATACTTTATACGCTATCAAACGTCTTATTGGACGCCGCTTTGACGATAAAGTAGTGCAAAAAGATATCGGTATGGTGCCTTATAAAATTGTTAAGGCAGACAATGGTGATGCTTGGGTAGAAGTCAACGGTAAAAAAATGGCGCCACCACAAATTTCTGCTGAAATCCTAACAAAAATGAAAAATACAGCAGAAGATTACTTAGGTGAAAAAGTAACAGATGCCGTGGTTACTGTACCAGCATACTTTAATGACTCTCAGCGTCAAGCGACTAAAGATGCCGGTAAAATTGCTGGTCTAAACGTTAAACGTATTATTAACGAACCAACAGCAGCTGCACTTGCATACGGTATGGATAAGAAGCAAGGCGATCGAACCATTGCTGTGTACGACTTAGGTGGTGGTACATTTGACGTATCTATCATTGAAATTGCAGATGTTGACGGTGAGCAGCAGTTCGAAGTACTTTCTACCAATGGTGATACGTTCTTAGGTGGTGAAGATTTTGATTTAGCTTTGATTGATTTCTTAGTGGAAGAGTTTAAAAAAGAGCAAGACTTTAACCTAAAAGGTGATCCATTAGCAATGCAGCGCTTAAAAGAAGCCGCTGAAAAAGCTAAGATCGAACTTTCAAGTGCCCAAAGCACTGATGTGAACTTACCTTACATTACTGCAGATGCGTCTGGTCCTAAGCATTTGGTTGTGACCATCAGCCGCTCTAAACTTGAAGCATTAACTGAAAACTTAGTGAAGCGTACTATTGAACCTTGTAAAATCGCTTTAGAAGATGCGGGCCTAAAAGCCAACGAAATCGACGATGTTATCTTGGTTGGTGGTCAAACCCGTATGCCACTGGTACAAAAAACAGTGGAAGACTTCTTCGGTCAGGAGCCGCGTAGAGATGTCAACCCGGATGAAGCGGTAGCTGTTGGTGCGGCAATTCAAGGCGCCGTATTATCTGGTGACAAAACTGACGTACTATTATTAGATGTTACGCCATTGACACTAGGTATTGAGACTATGGGCGGTGTGATGACACCTATCATCGAGAAAAACACGATGATCCCAACTAAGAAGTCTCAAGTGTTTTCAACCGCTGAGGATAATCAACCAGCAGTAACCATTCAGGTTTATCAAGGTGAGCGTAAAGTTGCTTCGCAGAACAAATTATTGGGTAACTTCAACTTAACAGATATTCCACCAGCGCCTCGTGGTATCCCGCAAATCGAAGTTACTTTTGACATCAATGCTGATGGCATTATGAATATTTCAGCAAAAGATAAAGGTACGGGTAAAGAGCAAAGTATCCAAATTAAAGCGGACTCTGGTCTATCAGATGATGAAATCGAGCAAATGGTTCAGGATGCTGAAGCAAACGCAGCTGAAGATGAGAAATTCGCAGCGTTAGCTCAAGTTCGTAACGAAGCAGATGGTCGTATTCATGCGGTTCAAAAAGCCATGAAGGAAGCTGAGGATAAAGTAACCGATGACGAAAAATCATCAGTTGAGGCTGCCATTAGTGAGCTTGAAACAGCAACTAAAGAAGATGATCATGATGACATCAAAGCGAAGCTTGAAGCTCTAGACAATGCATTCTTACCTATTAGCCAGAAGATTTACTCTGCTGGTCAAGGTGCAGAAGGTGTAGATCCTAGCCAAGCGGCAGATGGCGCGCAAACTAACGATGCTGCAGCCGATGATGATGTGGTAGATGCTGAGTTTACTGAAGTAGACGAAGATGATAAAAAATAAGAGTTGTGTGTTTAATCATCGTCATCAATAACTGGAATTATGAACTAAGACAAGTGTGCAGATTAAGTTATTGTTGATAGGTGTTAATCGTGAAGGCCATACCTAGGTATGGCCTTTTTTGTATATAAAAATCTGTATATGATTAAATTTAAAATTTTAGAAACTAAAATATGAATTATCTTTTTGAATATTAAGGATTAAAGTAACATTTAACTTCTCGATATTGTTACTAGAATATACTTAAAAAGGTTAGTTGTAACAAAATGTTTTAACAAACCCTGCTTTGTAACTAGATGAATAACTAAAAGGTGCAAAAGTTAACTTCTAATCTAACAAACACAAACAGTTATTTCGAAATATCTTGTTACTATGTACTCATCGATTGAAAGACAAGCAAAGTCGATAACAAGCTGATTTAAATGTTATTTGATGAATAAGAATACATTTAGATTTGAGATTCAACTGTTACAAACTAAGCTTGTTCACTATTATTAAATTGGAGAGACATTATGAAATTATTACAAAAATCACTACTAGCATTAACTACTGGCGCTTTAATGACTATGGGTGCACAGGCTGCCGTAACTTATGGTAATGGCATGACAGCTCAACCATACATTGGCGCTAAGATTGGTCAATATGATCTAGATCGTGCCGACGACGAAGCAATGTCATATGGTATTTATGGTGGTGCTAAATTCACACCTAATTTCGGTCTTGAAGCTGAATATCTGACTACAGGTGATGAAGACTTCTCTAAAGTATATGAATATTCTGCAGATACTTATGGTTTATATGCTACTGCAGATTATTATGTGCCAAATACCAATGGTTTATATGGTAAAGGCCGTTTAGGTGTAGCAAAAAATGAAGTAGAATTAGAGACTAAATCTAACTACATTAATGTTAACACTGAAGGTTCTACCACGGGCGTTGCAGGTGGTTTAGGTCTTGGTTATGATTTATCGCCTAATGCTTCTATCGAAGCTATGTATAACTGGTATCCTTCTATTGAAGTAGATAACAGTGATGACTTAGATGCCTCAGGTATTACCCTTGGAGCTCACTTCAAATTCTAATTTGATTAAATCTTAAATTTACTAAGTTTTTACTATTATTTAAAATTGGTATTAAATTAACAAAACGACTACTTTAGGTAGTCGTTTTTTTCATATGTCATGGTTTTTAATACTTCCAAAAGAAGCTTCTTATAATCTTTATCCTCCTGTTGAGGTTGGCGATGAAGATTTTGATGCATCGGGTATTACATTAGGTGCTCATTATAAGTTTTAGTTTAATTTAGGTTTGAGACAGTCCCAAAGCAAAATTAAAAACGGCCGCATAAGTGGCCGTTTTCTATTGTAAAGCTATTTGCTTAAAGTTACTGATTAGCGTTAATGGATATATTTGGAAGGAATACTTTACAACTGGCCTATCAAAGCTCAACAGACTAAATTGTATATTTTGCTATTATAGATACATAAGGAGTTGGAACTAATAAAAAGTATAAAAAATAAAAAGTTAATTCTTATACTCTTTTAACATTCAATTATCTAAATATTATTTAAGAATAATAATAGGAGTTAATCATGAAACTATTTCAAAAAACACTACTCGCAATAACAACTGGCGCACTAATGACAATGGGTGCACAAGCAGCCGTTACTTATGGTAATGGTATGGTAGCGCAGCCTTATATTGGTGCTAAAGTTGGTATGTATGACTTAGATAGTGCTAAGGATGACGCGACATCATATGGTGTATACGGCGGTATGACCTTTGATCCTAATTGGGGTATTGAAGCTGAATATATGACAACCGGTAATGAAAAGTTTAAAGATGGTGTACTTAATAAGTCAGAGTATGACGCAAAAGTTTATGGATTATATGGTACCTATAATTATACATTCCCAGGTTCACAAATGTATGCTAAAGGCCGTCTAGGTATTGCTAAAAACAAAATTGATGTTGATTCAAAAGCTTACACTTATAACGCCTATAGTGGTAGTTCATCAGACACTGGATTAGCAGGTGGATTAGGCTTAGGTTATAATTTAGCGCCTAATGCTGCTATAGAGCTTGCTTATGATTGGTATCCAAAAGTTGATAACGTTGCTGACCAAGGTAATTTAAATGCTTCAGGTATTACTTTAGGTGCTAATTTCAAATTTTAATCAACTGCAAAATATCTTTTAAATTAATTTGTTCTAAGTTGACTTAAATTAATTGTATATATAACGACCGCTTCGGCGGTCGTTTTTTTATGTCTAAAATAATTTTTGATGCAAAGTAATATTGATTAAGTTGATAAAATTAGAGTTTATTAAATGTTCCACAGACGCTATGGGTTAATGATGGTAATATAAACATAGTTAACACACTTAAGGATGACGTATGTTTGGCATAGAACCTTGGCACTGGTTAGTACTCGGAGGTATTTTAATCATACTTGAAATGTTTTTGACCACATTTGCTACGCTTTGGTTTGGTGTGGCAGCGGTCATTGTGGCGCTGTTGGCATGGCTGTTTCCAATATCAGAGTTAATGCAAATTGTAATATGGTTAATTATGTCTATTGCCATGGTATTTATCTGGTTTAGATTTATACAACCTTTGTCAATTGACCGAACCAAAGCTGGGCTTGGTGGGTCTGTCATAGTTGGTGAAACAGGAATGATTACTTCGGTACCAACGCTTAAAAGAACAGGTACGGTTCGCTTTAGTGTGCCTATAGTCGGTGCCACCGAATGGCCATGCCGAACGCGAGGTGAAGCTCTTGAGATGGGGCAACGGGTAGTGGTGGTTGATATTATAGGTAATGAGCTGGTTGTTGCGCCCTCTAAAATACAGGCACATATCAACCACCGATAACCGTATAGTACCTCAATAGACCATTATAGAATCACAACAGATTATAGAATAAATAGTCGATAAATGGATTAAATGTAAACGGAGTTTATGATGGGAAGTGTCAGTATTGTCATGTTAGTACTTATCGCCTTGGTTGTCTTTACGATATTCAAAGGCGTGCGAATTGTTCCTCAGGGGTATAAATGGGTAGTCCAGCGATTAGGTAAATATCAGCAGACGCTTGAACCTGGACTTAATCTAATCATCCCTTATGTGGATGAAGTGGCTTATAAATTAACCACCAAGGACATTGTTTTAGACATTCCGTCGCAGGAAGTTATTACGCGCGATAACGTGGTTATTATTGCTAATGCCGTGGCCTATATCAGTATTGTTCAACCAGAAAAAGCAGTGTATGGCATTGAAGATTATGAGTACGGTATTCGTAATTTAGTACAGACGTCTCTGCGCTCTATTATTGGTGAAATGGATTTGGACAGCGCCTTATCAAGCCGTGATCATATTAAAGCCTTGCTTAAGCAAGCCATTTCTGAAGACATCGCAGACTGGGGGATTACCCTCAAAACTGTAGAGATTCAAGATATTAATCCTTCAGATACCATGCAGACGGCGATGGAAGAGCAAGCAGCGGCAGAGCGACAGCGCCGTGCGACCGTGACACGTGCCGATGGACAGAAGCAGGCGGCTATTTTAGAAGCCGATGGACGCTTAGAAGCCTCGCGCCGTGATGCTGAGGCTCAAGTTGTATTGGCGAAAGGTTCTGAAGAGTCCATACGCTTGATTACCAATGCGATGGGTGAAGAAGAGATGCCTGTGGTTTATCTTTTGGGTGAGCAGTACATTAAAGCCATGCAAGAGCTTGCGGAGTCTGATAATGCCAAAACTGTCATACTGCCAGCGGATATTTTAAGTACTGTTAAAGGTATGGTGGGTAACAAATTTAAATCTTAAGTCGATTTGATATCATTTTAAGTTTTATTCTCAAAGGCTAAAAGATTATTAAAAGTTTAAAGTTAAAGGACTCTAACAATAACTTCGTTAAATAAACAACAAAGATAATAAAAATAAATTTCATAATGACACGATCAACGTATATATACCATTGCCGACTATCTATTTGATCGAGTCGTATAGGCTGGCGCTACCGATACCACACAAAGACTTATGGCACATTATTACTGATAGTCTTGATCAGAATAATATAGTATTGGTAGGGCAGGGAACCTCGTATTGTGTTTAAGTGAAGTTCGTTTTTACGAAGTAGTCACTTTTTATTGGCAACCGTTATGGGGCTCGATTGATTATACCTTACCGACCAGTGTAGGTGCAGGCTTAGCTGCTCCTTAATTTAATGTTTTGTCAAATATAGTCAGCGAAATACTAAACGATTACGGTGTTAACTCCGCTCGCCCTACTATAATAGTACTTGAACTCGGTTGCCTTTTAACCATTTTATATTTCTTTGACTATAGCTCCTTACTAAATCACTTTTGAAAAACGACCTTTTTCTTTACTGGCTAAATAAGTGTCAAATACCATGGCCACGTTACGGGCGAGAAGACGACCTTTAGGCAAAATACGAATTCCTGCAGCATCCATATCGATTAATCTGTCTTGCTGCATATCACCGAGCTGCTGAATCTCATCAATAAAGTAGGTGATGGCATCAATACCGAATTTCTGATTTAAGTCTTTAAAGTCGATGTAATCATGACAAAGTAAGTTTGAAATGACATAACCACGGAGACGATCTTGAATGTTGGTTTTGATGTGTCTCACAGCAGGCAATTTATCGGCATCTACCATCGCTTCATACTCTTTTAGATCGGTATGATTTTGCAATATATGTGTGGCGCTATTGCCTCTATTGGCATGAAGGGTGCTATTGATCTGACTAATAGCGGACACGCCGAAACCTAATAAATCGCAATCACCAAGTATGGTATAGCCTTGAAAATTTCGATGTAGCACTCCTTCGCGCTGTGCGACAGCCATACTATCATCAGGCTTAGCGAAGTGATCAATACCTATATATTGATAACCTGCCTCATTTAAATCAGCTATAGTATCGCTGAACATTTCAAGCTTCTCACTGGGGCTCGGTAAATCCTCGTCCTTGATTTGGCGTTGCGACTTGAAGCGATGAGGTAAATGCGCATAGTTAAATATAGACAATCTATCTGGTGAGATATCGACAATCGTCTCTACCGTTTTGGCGAAGGTCTTAGGAGTTTGATGCGGTAAGCCGTAAATTAAATCAATATTGGTAGACTGAAAGCCCAATTGGCGCGTCTTATCCATCACACTGCGAATAAGCGCTTCAGACTGTACTCGATTGACCGCGATTTGTACTTTATGGTCTAAATCTTGTACCCCAAAGCTGATGCGGTTAAAGCCTAAGTGACGTAAGACATCAAGGGTGGTGCCTCTAATTTCACGCGGGTCAATTTCAACCGAATAATCGCCAACGTCCGGCTGCGCTTCGGTAGTATTATCGATTGACGACGGTGCAAATTCAAACTGAGTCTGTAAAAACCCCCAAAGCTCAACCAGTTCGTCATCACTAAAGAAGGTTGGCGTTCCTCCACCTAAATGTAGCTGCTTCACATAGGGTTTGCCGCCTGAGTCTGGACGCTCTAATAAAGCCCGTTTTTGTTTTATTTCTTGTTTTAAATACTCTAAATAGTCGCCAGCATCACTGTTCTTTTTGGTAATAATTTTATTGCACGCACAGTAATAGCAAAGGTGGCGGCAAAAAGGTATATGAAAGTAGAGTGATATCGGAGCATTGGGGTCGCGACTGGTCAAAATATTTAATTCAGTACCACTTTGAATAGGTTTAAACTCCAAAGCGGTAGGATATGAGGTGTAACGAGGCCCTGAGCGATTATACTTTTGAATCAAAGCTTCATCGTATTCTAACTGCGGCATATCAGATGTCGCGGCATCAAACTGTCTTTTGGCATAAGGATTTGGTGGCGTAAAATCTGGACGTTCAGTTGAAGGAAGTAGGTTGGCTTGGTCTGTAAATATTGCAGAATTGGTCATAACTATTGCCTTATCGGAAAGCCGATAAAATAAAGCGGATGGATAAATTGATTTATTAGGGGATGTATAGAATTGATTAATTAGGACTGCTAATAGCTTAATCCGTTCTCAGGGGCGGGACGATTTTTTGCCAATATATTGCGACATTCAATAATTAAGGGTTCTAGCTTAGAATGACTAAGCGTTAAAAATTCACTGCATATTGACTAAAAAATAGTCTCCGCCAGTTCCATGAATCAATTCTATACAGCCCCTGGTCAATTATAACAAATTATAGCAAAATAACCTGTAACCTCAGGGTTATCATACTTCTTAAATATAGCTGCAACTTATACTTTATAGCTATTTTTTTTACAATTTAATGGTTGGTTATAATATTATTTGTTATGCCGCGCAGCTCATAGTTCATTTGAGCATTGATTTTCTTATACCGCCCCAAGTTACTAAGGCTACGCCGCTAACGATTAATAAAGCCCCCATAGCCAGTCCTTTAGGAGGAGCTTCCCCTTGTACAAATATCGCAATGGGTATGGCAAAGACGGCAGCGGTAGAACCTAGTAAGCTTAGTAGTACAGGCCCTCCAGATTTTTGTAAAATAAATAACAGTTGAAATTGAGCAGCAAAAATAAAAGCTTGCAGTACGATTACACCGATTGAGACGGTAAAAGTTAATGAATCTTGGGTAGGTAGGGATAATGAAAAGTTTGGCAAAATACTTACCACGGTTAACTGTATGGCTGCCGCTACTAGCATACCCGGTGCTAAGGCGCTAGGCGGGGCATTAGGTGGCCATCGTAGAGTGCGATAAAGATTGCCTATCGCCAATAGCACAGGACCACACAAAGTTACTAAGATCCAAAAAACACTCGCATCAGGCGCATTTAATTTATTGCCAGCCAAGACCCCTGCGCCGCCCAATGCCGATATCACGCCCAAAGCGCGCAACACATCAAAGCGCTCCATCTTTAACAATAGCGCACCCAGATAAGTCAATAATGGCGGAAGGGTGATGACTAACGCCACAAAACTGGCGCCAACTTGAGGAATAGCAGAAAAAAAGATTAAGTTAGCGCCTGCCACACTGACCAATGCGGCTACCAAATAATACTCGAGACTGCGTTTAGTTATCAGTGGCGGCTGGTGACGGGCTTTGGCCCTGACCAATAATATCAAAGCTGCGCCAGTAATAGACCAAAACACAAATGCTAAAGGGTTAAGATCTATAGTACCGGCATATTTGGCCAGATTGGTCGAAACGCCTAAAAGGGCGCCGCCAACCAATAGACAGGCCAGTGCAGTGACTGTGTTTTTATTTAACATCTTGATCCTTAGCCTGTTCCTTAATCTGATCCTAAATCTCTTCTATGGCGTATGCCTCGCGTCATTCGGTGCATTTTATGTCTGTTAATCATGTTGATTAAATATAATAATATGAGCAATATCATCAAAAAATTCTAGCTAAACTCAAATTGAGCTTTGCTAAGTTTTGATAATTAATCTATTATTTGAATCTTTATTGTCTAATGTTCATATCAATTGCTCATATCAATTGTTCAAATGTAGCATAACAACTAATGTTCACGTTTTTTAAACTTATTTCACATCCCTGTTTATATATGTCTATACGTTAAGGTAATACATGTCTTTCGCCCAAGTAAATACACGTTCGGTTGTTGGGCTGCATGCCCCTAAAGTTATGGTAGAAGTGCATCTATCGCAAGGCCTACCTGCATTAACCATTGTAGGACTACCAGAGGCCGCAGTTCGAGAAAGCAAAGACAGAGTGCGCTCGGCCATCATAAATTCGAACTTCCAGTTTCCTAATCGGCGTCTAACGATAAATCTTGCGCCAGCAGATCTCCCCAAAGAGGGCGCGCGCTTGGATTTACCGATTGCGATGGGCATATTAGCCGCGAGTGGTCAAATAGATCCTGAATGGTTACATGAATATGAGTTTATCGGTGAGCTTGCGTTAAATGGTGATTTACGTCCCATAGCAGGTGGGCTAGCTGTAGCACGAGCCATTAAAACTGACTTAAACAAAAAACATAGCCAAGCCAACTCGTCAAATCAAGATGATAATACACAGTCATCACAAAGCCATGAGATATCGCATAAGCTGATGTTGCCAATTGTCAATGGTAGCGAGGCAAGCCGCGTTGCTGGAGTGACTGTGTTTGGCGCCACAACGCTTGCTGCTGTATGTGACCATCTTCAGGCACAGCATAGCATCGCGTTAGACCCTAATAATAAGACAAGTCAAGCGGGTTTATTAACGCCCATAACCTCCAAACTACCTAAACGTGATGCCAGCTATAAAGTTGATCTGGCAGATGTGAAAGGTCAACATCATGCCAGGCGAGCGTTAGAGATAGCAGCGGCAGGTGGGCATTCGCTATTGTTCACCGGCCCACCTGGTTCTGGCAAAACGTTGATGGCAGCTCGCTTGCCAACCATACTGCCAGACTTAACGGATGAAGAGGCATTAGAGGTCGCCAGTACTTATTCAGTAGCCAATACTGAGTATCAGTATGGCACCAGACCTTTTAGAGAAATTCACCATACTATATCAGCAGTTGCATTAGTCGGCGGAGGTTCACGACCTAAACCAGGTGAGATTACCCTTGCTAATAAAGGGGTGCTATTTTTGGATGAGATGCCAGAGTTTGATAGAAAGGTATTAGAGGTACTACGCCAGCCGTTAGAGTCAAAACAAATTACCATTAGCCGTGCTAACCAACAGTCAACCTTTCCAGCGAACTTTCAATTGGTGGCCGCTATGAATCCCTGCCCATGTGGTTATCATGGTGATTCTTCTAACCGCTGTCACTGTCGCCCGGAGCAAATCCAGCGCTATCAAGATAAAATCTCTGGGCCTTTACTGGATCGAATAGATTTGCAGGTCAGTGTGCCGGCACTACCTATCAGTGATTTACAAAATAGCCAAGCGGGCGAGCAGTCGCATACGGTGCGCTCAAGAGTTACCAGTGCCTATGCGCAGCAGCATAAAAGGCAGAATAAGCCAAATAGTGAGTTAACGCCCAGTGAAATGGACAAACATATCACGTTAGGAGAAAATGAAAAGCAGCTACTTGCAATGGCTCAAAGTAAGCTTAATTTATCTGCCCGAGGGTATCATCGATTATTACGGGTGGCTCGCACCATTGCTGATCTGGCAAATAGTGCTGATATACAAACGCCTCATTTGAGTGAAGCACTCAGCTATCGCGGTAATTAAGTGGTTGAGATTATTAGATAAGTACTAATAAATAGAAGTAAACTAGTAAAAGTAATCTAGTAAAAGCAATCTAGTAAAAGCAATCTAGTAAAAGCAATCTAGTAAAAGCAATCTAGTAAAAGCAATAAACAAGCTGATAATCATAGCAGCTTGTTTAAATCAATAGTTAGCTTAGTTAATAATTAACCCAGAGCGTGCTTAACGGTTTGAGCTATCTTTCATCTTCAACTGGCGCGTGGTCAGGGCGTAAATGAATAACATCATCTTCGGTAACCTCAGCATTATAGTTGTTTAAATCATTCATCACATATTGGGTGACTGCCGCTATCTGTTGATCGTTCATCATTAAGTCAAAAGATGGCATACCGCGTAACCCATTAATCAAGATATCGATAATATAGTATTTAGAATCCATCTTAGTATTATTAGCAAGTGGTGGATAATAGCCTGCACCAAAGGCGCCTTCTCCTTGATGCATGTGACATCCTGCACAAGAATCATGATATAGCTTTTTGCCATCTATCGTGGCAAATGAATTTTCCTCCCCAAACTTCTGCTTCCATTTATCAAGTTCAGGGTCTTCTTGATAGGGGGCTATGTCGCTAAAGTCAACGACATTTCTATTCGCATCATTTAATTCCGCTTCTGTCATATAAACTGCGCCCCAAGAGCCATTATTACGACTGGATTGCGGATCAAACTGTGCTTGCGGAGTTGTTGGTGCATAGCCGTCTGTGGTTTTTGCTAAAGTTTCTGCATTTTGATCTGCGGTTGAACAGCCATATAATAGCCCTAATGTGGATGCCATAAGCAGGGCGCTGATAGGTCTGATGAGTCGGTATGTAAAATAAGTCATATTAATCTCATTATTTTGTAGACAAGCCTTATGGTCGTAATTAACAATAGTTTTAAAAACCAATGCGAGATAACTTTACTAAGCCTAAGTTAATAACTAATAACGGTATTTAATAATAACCTTTGTTATTCTTGAAACTTAGCATTACTTATCACCAATGATTCAATCATACTACTGAAAGGCAAATTAAACCGCTTTGGCTCTTTTGTGCAGACGATTGGCGGTATCAAGCCCAGATAAAAGTGATCCCTCTTGCCATGCAGGTATATGTGAGCAATGCTCACCTGCTAGCACAATGCGGTTATCAATGCTAGTTAAGGTCTTATAATATTGATCGCGTGCTTCATAAGTCCATATGCCGTAACACCCTAACGTCCACGGTATACGGTGCCAAACCAACGACGTACCTGATAAAAACTCTTTAGGATACTGCGGATGAATGTGCTTACCATAGGCAAGCGCTGCATCAATACGTTCTTGAGGAGTTAGCGTGTTAAATTTATACGAGGTTGGACCCCATCCATAAGCGCCTAACAGAACGCCAGTTCCTTGACTAAACATATCTTGAGACGGATAGGCAATTTGCTGAATGGGCAAATCAGTGTAAGAAATACCGCCATAAATCCACTCATCCTCTTCCCAAAAACGACGTTTGAATTCAAGCCCTACTTTGAATGAGGTTTGGTAAGGTACCGCTGATATAGCTTCTTGCATAGGTCTTGAGAAGTTAACAGGAATTTGTGTTAATACCGATAAAGGTATGGTACAAATACACCAATCCGCAGTAACCGATTGGGTTGCGCCACCCGTATCATTAGTGTTCACATAATCTACTCGTACCCCATTATCATCTTGATGCACACGGGTTACTTTGGCATTTAGCGTGATCATATCCTGACATTCGCGTGCAAATGCATTACCAATGGCATCCATGCCCCCTACTGGCTGGAACATGGTGGGATGATGCATATACGGAGTGAAGTTGGCGTAGATGTCTGACCACACGCCTGAGTTTAATAGTGCATCAAGTGGGATAGGCGTAGAGGGCTGAGCTTTGGGCATGTCACCGCCTCCAGGGTAAACAGAATACCCACGGTATGTCGCGGTATCCATACTACGCTTGTAGGTATAGTTATTATCCAAAGCGCCCCAGCTTTTGAGATTTTCTAAAAGTTTTTCTTTATCTTCATTGGTTACGGCTTGATCTAAGCCGCCAACATTCACCGCTTTAGACAATAATTCAGAGACATGACCTCTCACATCGGCTTCCACATCACCTAAACGCTGCGGTGCACCATTGAAATGATTAATGCGATGTAGATAAGCACGGTTGTTGGTTTGAATAAAAGGTTCAAGTTTCACCCCGAATTTCTTACAGTAATGGAACACGGCATAATGATGACTGGGAAGACGCCACGGCCCTGGGTTTAAATAGTTGCCATCTTGAAAGTTACAGGTAACCTCTTCGCCCCCAAGTTCGGTAAAGCTATCGCCTCCACGTAAGGTCAAACAGCGGCCACCACTACGATCTTGGTATTCAAGAATAGTCACTTTATAGCCAGCTTTTCTTAATTCATACGCCGCTACCATACCCGCTAGACCAGCGCCTAGTACAACAATACTAGCACCTGGAGGTGCGCCTTTAAGATCCATTTGATCTTTAAAACTAGATTCAGATGCAAAGCCTAATGTTGTCATCGCCTGATACATGGCAGTAGCGCCCGCTGTCTTACCAATCATGGTGAGTAGCTGCCGGCGGGTTGGGGATTTAAGATTGTCTAACATTATCTTGTCCTTGTAACTTTTAATCGCTAAGTTTGACCTGATTAAACTAAGTTTAGATCGTCTTAACTAGCTTTAGTTTGTTTTAACTAAGTTTAGATCGTCCTAACTAAGTCAGCGCACTAATTGCGTTTGATAAAGGCTCGAATGATCAAGAACAATATGATTAATCCGGCGATAATACCTAGGATGGCAAGCCACCCAGCATTTTTAATCAAAAAAGGGGTGTCAGGTCTCGCATTAAGATGTGTAATAACATCCTCAGCAGAAACATTACTTTCTGATAACCCGCCAAACTTAACCCGCACAAAGTTGGTTAATTGTGCAATTTCACCTGCACTTAAATCGTTAGCAAATCCAGGCATTTTTGGGCGGGTATTGACGACATCATGCACCCCATAGTTGATCACATTGATGACTGGTGCTGGATTATCACGACGTAAGCTGGATAAACCGATAATTGGCGCATATCCCGCATCCGATTGTCCATATCCATTCACTCCATGACAGCTGCCACACTTAGATAGATATAAAGATTCTGCAGGTGACTGTGCTTGAGATTTAGCCGTCTCAAGATAATCAATTTGCTTCATTAAATTGATTTCGATGTCATCGCTATGTTTTTTGGGTAATGCCGCAAGGTTAACTGGCTGCAGTGTATCATCAGTTTCAATAGCAGGTATGGCTTTTAGATAGCTTGCAATCGCATTAAGATCTTCATCACTTAAATAACGAGTGCTATTCATAACTACTTCACCCATGGGGCCTGCTGCCAAAGCTTTGCCATGTAGTTCACCAGAACGAAGATATTCGACAATCTCATCCTCTGTCCAGCTACCAATACCACTTGCATCATCTGGAGTAATATTAGGTGCAAATACATTACCTAATATAGCGCCTGTCAAGTACTTATCAAACTTGTAACCCATGGTAGAGGTACGCGGCGTGTGACAAGTACCACAGTGTCCCAGATTATCGACCAAATACTGCCCCTTAACTTGCTGTTCGGTCAGGCCATCTCGAACTTCCCAATTCGGCATATTTATAATATTCCATCCAATCATAAACTGGCGAATATTAAATGGGAACTTTAACTGGGTTTCGTATTCGGGTTCTTTATCTACGGGTGTGACCGTCTGAAGATAAGCAAATAAAGCGTGAATATCCTCATCTGTCATACCACTATAGGAAGGATAAGGCATACCTGGATATAATCGATGCGTCGGTGTTTTACCTTGGGTGATGGCTTTTTTGAGATCCAGCTCTGTGTAGTTACCAATTCCATATTTTACAGAAGGGGTGATATTAGTGGCATAGACTTTACCCATTGGCGTTTCAATAGGGATACCGCCTGAGTAATTTTCTTTATGACAGCCCATACAGTCTGCTTGACGCGCGACATAAGCACCTTGATTAACAAGCGCACTATTTGCTTCACTATACGAAGGCATCATAGTAGGTGCGGCATTGGCTGAGCCAAAAGATAGACAGAATAAAGTAGCCGCCATGAGTTTTGATATGAATATGGACGACATCGAAGATAAGTGTCGAGGGGACAGCTTGTTAAATGATAAAGCAGATATGGACTTCATAACTTCCTCATTTGGCTAGTACTTATATACTGGCTTAATGGTTAAAATAAGGGGTAGGACATTAAACGTTCAATACTTTAAATATTTCAATACCATATAAAGTTATGAGATATATAGTTATTATCAAAATACTAAATGCGCACCTTTTTTAATTATCCTTGATTTAATAATCTTGTTTTAATTAAAGATTATCCAACATATGTATCTATGTAAATAAGAATAACGTAGGCTTAACAATATAGAAACGAATAAACTTGCATCAGTTTACATTCTTTAGTAAATTCTAACTTTAGTAAATTCTAAGCTTTTAAGTAGAGTATTTATTAAAACTCTTCATAACTTTTAAACCCATATAATTATAATCAATCAATAAATTTTAAAGGCTTTCAATAAAACTGGCTATTTGATTATCAGGGCTTAATTACAAGGCCGAGTATTTGATATAAACATTAAGTTGTGTAATTGTTTTATTAAGATATACTAAAAAAGTAACTAAAATTACTATACATTTATTAATTTATTTGTTAACTAGCTAACTAACTACTATTAGGGAACTCGGATGGCATTACAAGGATTTAAGCTTAAGCAAACTATTGGCGTGGCTGTTGTTTCTTCAATAGCTTTACTGGTGGGGTGCTCCTCGCAAAACGATAATTACAATGTTGAGTCGACGCAAGTGGCAGCACAGTCAGAGCGACTGGGCACAGAGTGGGGCGATGAAGTCACCTCTAGAGTTCATGAGGTTGATATGCGCCGAGTAAGTAGCGAGCCAATTGATACTATGCAAGTGAATTACGCCGATAAATATTATTCAGGGCGCGCCTTAAATAGTATCTCATTGGTTGCAGGGAAGCTCGACTTCGCCGTACAGGGTGATAGAGGTAGGCTACCGATATATCGTGATGCAGGTAACTACTATCTACAAGGTAAGGCTGGACAAGCCTATCGTCTGACATATCGTAATAATAGCCAAAAAATTTATGAGATTGTTGCCAGTGTCGATGGTTTAGACGTTCTTAATGGCGCGTCGGCGAGTAGATATAATGATGGTTATGTTCTATATCCAAATGATGAATTGGTCATTGAAGGTTTCCGCAAAAGTCAAAATGCGGTCGCCTCCTTTATATTCAGCAAACCAGAAAGTGCTTATGCGGCTAATACTTCCGCAGGATCAATTAATAACACGGGTGTTATAGGTACCGTGGTCTATGAGCTCTATGATCCTAATAAACCTAGATATCAAAATCCGCAATCTTTTCCAGCGGATAATGGCTATGCTCAGCCCCCAAGATAATAGCGTCAAAAAAAAAGTGTGATAACGTCATTAACACTTATTAACTGCTAATTTTTAAAAGCTAGTAAATGTCAAAAGCTAGTAAGTGTTAAGACAGCTATCTTTATGTACTATCGTGCAGGTTACTTCAAGACGACTCTTGTGTTTTACCATGTGGTCGTAACCACTTTGCAAACCAGTTTGAAACGTCATCCATGAAAGTATAAACCATTGGAATAACAATCAGACTTAAGAAGGTTGAAGTAACTAGCCCGCCTAATACCGCGGCTGCCATCGGACGGCGGAAGGTTGAATCCACATCACCCAATCCAAATATTAACGGAAGCATACCTGCTCCCATGGCCACCGTGGTCATAATGATGGGTCTTGCCCGTTTTTTACAAGCATCGAGTAACGCATCAAAACGGCTCAGACCATGGTCTCTTTCTGCCAAAATAGCGTAATCCACCAATAGAATTGAGTTTTTGGTGGCAATACCCATCAGCATAATAAAACCAATCATAGAGGGCATGGACAAACTGCTGTTGGTAATTACCAAACCGACAAACGCGCCGCCTATTGATAGAGGGAGGGCCATCAAAATAGTAAAGGGCTGAAGCACCTTACCAAAGAGTAAAATTAAGACCCCAAAAATGCAGATAATACCCACACTCATAGCCACTATAAAGCCACTAAATAGCTCAGACATACTCTCAGCTTGACCTTGATCAATGATAGATATGCTTTGAGGTATATTCTTCTCTTGAAGCGATGGTATGGCTTTAACGGCTTCTACCAATTCTCCAAGCTCACCGTCTGCAACTTGCACTGTAATTGTAATAGCACGCTCTCTATCAAATCGCAGTATTTCTGATGGGCCAGTACCAAATTCTAAATTTGAAACGTCACTAACACGTGCGCCTGCAGGGCTATTACTGGGTACAAATAAATCCCCGAGTTGACTCACATTGTCCTTAGCCTCTTCAGGTAAACGTACAACAATAGGCACTTGGCGCGTCTCTAAATTCAATTTTGAAAGACGCTGTTCGTAGTCACCAAGTGTAGCGACACGTAAGGTATCTGCAACGCCTTGAGTCGTTGCCCCCTGATCGGCCATCGCTATGCGGTCTGGGATGATGGAGAGCTCTTGACGCGGTAAACTTCGGTTGCTGGTCACGCTACCTGCTAGAGGTAAAGCGCGAATTTCGGACATAATTTGGCGTGCGGTTTGTTCTAATAGTTGAGGATCGGTACTCGTAACGGCAAAACTGTATCCTGATTCACCGCCGCTTGATAACCCGACATCAAAGCGTGCACTTGGGACAGAGGTTAATATATCGCTGATCTCACGCTCAATCTCAATCTTACTTGGACGAGTGCCGCGAGGCTCTAGCACGATATCTAAACTGGCTGCATTTTCGACACTGGCGGCGTTGGATGCGGAGTCCAAACTGGCTTCTTGTGGATCGCCCACGACACTTAAGACGCTCTTGACGCCCTCAACTTGCGATACACGCTCTTCTACCATTTTAGCGATGCGACTGGTATCTTCCAGACTCGCATCTGGCGTAAGCTCAATCCCAACCCGAGTTTGATCAATATTATTCTCAGGGATGAACGTCGTGGGCAATTGGGTTACTAATGTTAATGACGCCATAAACAACAGTAAGGTGATGCCTAAAGTCAACCAGCGATGATGCAGGGTCCATCCTACTGTTTTTAGATATAGCTGCATCACGCGACTTGTCTTTTCGACATGGTTTTTTTCAGGACGTAAGACGTATGCGGCCATCATTGGTGTAATAAGGCGCGCCACCATTAAAGACACAAAAATAGATATGGCAGCTGTCCATCCAAACTGACGAAAGAACTGGCCAACAACACCGCTCATAAAGGCAGTTGGTAAGAATACCGCAATGAGAGTAAACGTGGTGGCTACCACCGCAAGCCCAATCTCGTCCGCTGCTTCCATAGCTGCCTGATAAGGTGTTTTTCCCATACGCAAATGCCGCATGATGTTTTCCACCTCGACAATGGCGTCATCCACCAAAACCCCAATTACTAACGACAATGCCAATAGACTAATAATATTCAAACTAAAATCAAACAGATACATACCCAAAAAGGTAGGTATTACCGATAATGGAAGCGCAACTGCTGATACAATGGTGGCTCGCACGTTACGTAAGAATAAAAATACCACGACAACTGCCAATATACCGCCTTCGATTAGCATTCGTACAGACGCTTGGTAATCTTCATCGACTGGGGTTGCTCTATCGAATACCTTACTTATTTTATAGTTGGGCATATCTTTTTGTAACTTAGCAAGCTCTGCATCAACCAGCTCTACAATCTCAACCTCACTGGCACCTTTAGCGCGGGTGACGTTAAAAGCCACTACCGTTTCGCCATCTAATTTAGCAATAGAACCAGGGTCCGCTGTACCGTCTGTGATAGTAGCAATTTCACCTAGACGCTGGGCGCCGCCCGTGGGCAGTGCGATTTGAAGATCATTTAATTCGTTTGCTCTTTCAACCGCACCCAAGACCCTAATATTTTGTTTACTACTGCCTATTTCCGCCTCACCCCCAGAGCTGTCTTGCTGAATACTGGCAATTTGCTGTGACAATTGAGTAATGGGTAATTGTAAAGCGTTTAATGTAATAGGATCGACTTCGACACTCACTTCTCGCTCAAGACCCCCAACACGGCTTACGGTGCTTACCCCCTTAATATCAGACAAGCGTTTGCTGATGGTATCATTAACAAACCAAGACAAGTCCTCAGTACTAATATTATTGGCAGACACACTATAAGTAACTACAGGCAGTCCAGCAGTGGTCACCTTTGTGACTATAGGATCGTTAGCCGCCGCAGGTAAATCACCTTGAACTTCACCAACCGCAGAACGCACATCATCTACGGCTTCTTGAATATCTTTTTCAAGAACAAACTCAGTCGCTATGGTTGCCGCTCCAGTTTGTAGAGTAGTGCGCATGTGCTTAACGCCCTCAATGCTTGAGATTTTATTTTCAAGCTTTTTGGCGACATCATTTTCAAGCTGGCTAGGCGCGGCTCCAGGTAAGGTGACAGTAACGACCACAGCGGGTAAATCAATGTCGGGAAACTGCTGCACTTTCATTTGCATAAAACCATAAATACCTCCTAGCGTTAGGAGGATAAATAGTAATATGGCTACCAAAGGGTTTCTAATAGAGTAAGCTGAGACGTTAAGGCTCATAAGTGCATCCTGCCTGGGATTAAACAAAATTTGATAATACTTTTAAATTCGTAAATTATTATTGATGTAATTGGCGTAATAAGTATAAAATAAAAAGCTAATTTATTAGGTTTAAGTAATCCGTTTCAATACTTAGTTTAGATAATAAGTTTAAGTAATTAGCCCTTAGGTTTATTTCAAGATTATTTTTCAGCTTGATTATTATCTTTTGTGGTCGTTTGCGTTTCAGAATCTGTACCTGCTATTCGAACAATATCACCATCACTTAAAAAGCTACCGCCTTGACGCACAATATTACCCTTTCCTTTTAAAGGCTCAAGCAATACCACGCGATCACCTTGACGCTCACCAAGATTAACCTTAACGCGATTCACACGGTATATTGTCTTGCGATTCTCATCTTTTACCGCTTTGACTTGCATCACGTAATCATAGCCATCTTGAGTAATTACCGCACTGACTGGAATAGTCACTTTGTTGTCCACACCCAGCTTGAATGTACCGCGTTGATACATGCCAGCGCGTGCATTTGGATGCGGGGCTAATGAGGCATAAATGGCAATCTTACGACTGCCTTCTTCAGCGGTAGGAGATATTCGAGTCACTTGACCTGAAACGCTTTTATTGTTGGGTAGATTGACTTCTACGCCTGTACCGACATTAATTTGACCCACTTTATTAGGGTCGACTAAAGCTTGCCACTCAAGCTTACCATTTTCAATAATTGTAAATAATGGCTCTGGACCAGGTACGCTGCCCACATTTGCGTTTTTATTACTAATCGTCCCACTCACTGGCGCAGTCACTTGTGCGTTATTTAAATTAAGTGTTTGAGTGTTTAAGCGTGCTTTTGAAGCGGCGGCCGCGGCAGCAGCCTGCTCTGCTGTCGCCACATAGCGATCTGCCTCTTGCTGACTGATAGCATCAATCTCAAGTAAGGGCAGAATACGATTAGCGTCTCGCTGAGCTAGTTCATAGCTTGTCTCAGCTTCAGCGAGCTCTGCCTTGGCTTGCGTCAATGCTTGGTTTAAGGCATCGGTGTCGAACACAGCCAGAACCTGTCCTTTTTTAACTTGATCGCCTTCTTTAACAAGTACTCTTTCTATAGCCACGTTATTAATTTTACCGCTTACTGTAGAAGTGCTTTCAGGACTGATAGTACCGTCAGCACTGATATCATTCTCAATGGTAGACTGAGAAGGCTTAACCGTTTCTACAGTCAAAACGGGCTTTTGAGAGGCCAAACTTTCAGAATCGGCTTTATCAGACTTTGAACCTACTATAGAGTTGTTATCATCGCCGACTGCTGTAGATTCAGTAGCTTGTTTAACACCCCACATACGCCCTGCTAGTAACCCTATTGCTAGTGCAGCTATTAATGCCAGCAACAACCATAACCAGTTGTAATTACGCTTCGAAGTAAGGTTAGGATAAGTAGGTGCTGATTTATCATTATTAGAATGGGAGGATGTATCTTTTTGATTAGGAAGTTTTGTCATATCGGTCTCACAAACGAAAGTAGTGGCGTCTGTATGGTTTTAATGATGTACTCATTAAATAGTTAGTTAACAAATATTCAAATTATACGTTAAAATTTATGATTATGTTGAAAGGCTTTTTTATAGCTAACGTCTAACCCTTAAAGACTAAACTTTGACTATTATTGAGCCAAAACGGTCGCTTTTAAAACGGTCGCTATTAAATAGAAAATCACTATAAATAATAGTGTGGTTATCTGGTTTAAGAGTAGACCATAGAATATTGGTAAGTTCTAAATGTAACAATAGTTAAACTAAGTATTGGCTTAATGCAAATCGTGAAAATATACGTAAACATATGAGCGCTACGCTACATCTTTTAAATAAAACTAACAAACCTTAATTAACATCTTGCAGATAATATCTATAATATATTCTAAGTAATAAGTAATAAGTAATAAGTAATAAGTAATAAGTAATAAGTAATAAGTAATAGATACTAAGTTTAGTAAATGTTTTTAAGCGGCCTATAGCTGCTTGATTTTTAATCTAAACATTTACTTTAAATATTAATAATTATAATTCTGGAGATCTTCATGACATTTAATAAGACACTAAAAAATCCTAAAGTTATTGTATCCTCTGTTTTGGCAGGTTTGATTGCTGTATCAGGCTCAGCTATGGCCAATACAAACTCGATAAGTTATGGTAATGTAACACCAGCTGATCAGCGTAATACGCCAGTTAAGATAACCTTACAAGAAAAGATTGAAGATGAGCGTGGTGAGCTAATTGCGACACAGCCAGGTGAAGTTGAGATTTCGAGCTATACTGGTAGTGTAAGTGATCAAGCTACTATGAATAACATGAACCGTTCTGCGAACGCTGCATCTAATGTGAATAGAGGTAAGGTGACACCTGCTAGAGCGCTTAACCACCCAGTTGATAATACACTACAGCAAAAGATTGTAGGTCCAGATGGTGAATTACTAGCAACTCAACCAGGTAGGGTGCAGATTAGTGAAAACAACCGCGCTCAGTCAGCTTCTAATTCTAGTTATAATACCAATAATCGAAACACTCAAGCTATGGACAATACGCCGTTATTACCTGGCGAAACATATGGTAATATAACGCCTGCTAGTCAGCGTACACAACCTGCACCGATTACGCTTCAAGAACGTATCAAAGACAGAGTTGGTGAATTAGAAGCCACACAACCAGGCGAAATAGAAATTCAAGAAAGTCGTCGTGTTGTAAGTGATCGTTAAGCTTAATTATATGAGCTTACCTTAATTAATTATAAATTTTAAGTTTGCTATTTATAGTTCTTATATAAATAGTCTCATCCAACTAGGGTCATTTAATGAAATTGTATTAAAATACGTTCATTTAAAAATATATGTTATAAAAAGAGAGCTTAACGCTCTCTTTTTTTATGCAAGTTTCTTGTTCTTTTCATAACTGACTTAAAGTATCTTTTTAGCTAAAGCTTTTTTCCAACTGTCTTCTAAACAGGCTATGTTCAACCAAGGCGCTATTATAGTCTCATTTACTTTATTCTTTTCATTGGTAAGCTTCCATAACGCTGCTAAAGTTGCAAAGGGATAAGGGCGATCGACCAAATACACAGGCATGTTTTCTTGTATAACGCCTTGTTTTACGACTTTGAAATACCATCCCGAAATACCTTGACGGCTTATCCATGAGGCGATGTTGGTTTTAACCGTATTAACACCAATTTGATCATTGATTTTATAGCAAGGTCTTCTTGGCTGAACCACCATAAGTTGAACACAATCTTCAGTGTCGCCATATTGATAGATATCGCCAATACATACGTTGGCCTCGGTCATAGGCATGGCGCTATTGGTAGAAGTGGTTATTAAGTTCTCACCTAATAGGCCAGGCTCCACTCTAAGTCCAAAAGCTTCATTAAGGCGATCATAGGTTTTGGTACTCATCTGATGAATCGCTTTTAGATGACCGCCATGATGACGTCTGTCTGCTTGCTCATCCGTAACCAAACCTAAATAATTAACTTCAGTAGGCACTTTTGTCGGTGATTTATTAATGGCGCTTTGCTGTTCACGCGTGAAAGGCATCGCTTGTCCGGTACGAACCTGTTGCAAATTAGCGATTTGGTAAGGAAGGTCGGTGTTGGTAATATCTCGAGTATGATCGATAGCGTTTTGAGTCATAATTTGAATACACTTTTATATAATTGGCTATATACTTTAAGTTTTCTACAATGTGCAGAGTTTATAGTGTTAACTATAACCCAAATTGGCCATCTATTTAGCGTTTTATACTTTAACATCTTATTTAAACAAGCTAATTCATGTAAGACCCGTATTTTATAAATAGCTGTTTTGAAGACAGTCGTTTTAAAGATAGTCATTTAGACTACAGTCGATTATAGACAGCTAAGTCTAAGAACAATCATTTAAGTAATGTTCTTATATTAGGGTCTGTTGAACATTCAAATATTAGGACTGCTGATAGCTAAAATTGTTCCAAACTAGGCGTAAACCAACGATAATGTCTAGACCTTAGCTAGGTTTATAACAACGTTTGGGGCAATTTTAGCATCAGCCCTACGGGGCGGGTCTATTTTTTGTAAATATATTGTGAAATTTTCTAACTTAGAATAACTAAGTGTCTAAAATTTCCCTGCATATTGCCTAAAAAATAACCGCCGCCAGTTCCATATTTGAATGTTCAACAGACCCTAAATGAAATAAAAATAAAAAACGCACCTAAATAATAGGTGCGTTTAATACTAATGCATTTAACAATAATCTAGATACGAATATATAGTCAAAGAACTTTAAAGTAGTCACAAGGCAACCGAGTGCAAGTACTACTAGGGTAGGCTTAACGAGGTTAACACCGTGACTCTTTATAAGTTCGCCGACTATATTAGAAACGGTAACCCACACCTAAATAGGTAATGTATGGGTCGATATCAATGTTAGACACGGCTTTAATAAGTTTTTCACCTTGAGCGTTTTTGACCGTTATGGTCGTGTCACTATCAAGCTTGGCATAGCTGATTGAACCAACAGCAAACCAATCATCATTCAAATCATAGGTGGCACCCACATTAATGATAGGGGCAAAAACACTGTCAGCTTCTGCTTCTACTTTCATAGTGGCTACTTGAGCATCAGCATTATTAACGATATCTTCTTTAGTTCCTAATGCAGCTCCGGCTTTGTTGTCGCTAATTAATTGCAAGCGACCAGCAGAGATCGCCAAATCATTAACCAGACCTTTATTTAAGTCAATGTCATTAAAGTAGGCAAACATAACGCCAGCGCCAACATAAGGACGGAATTTGTTAACCCCAGGCTTGCCGAACTGATATTGTACTAAGGCTGCAGGTAACCAAGCTCGTGCTGTAGAAGAAACCCCATTACCTTGAGTCAGGTCAGTGATTTGGATGTCTTTTTTAATATCAAAGTCGCCTACAATATTGTTTGCTGCACCAGATGGAGTTACTGTGCCTTCAAAAGGCGCGAAAACCTCACCTTTACCCAAGATATCAACTTTTGGTGGAATACCTGCTTTAGATTCTACGGCCCAATGCTCATCAATATAATACGTAAATAGGAGACCGATAGTATCAACGCTATCTGATTCCAGTCCTGTACCAGGTGTCGCAAAGTTCTTCAAGCCGTAGCTTTTACTCACACCTGATAGATCGCCAAGTAACGTATCTGATAAATCGGTATTATTATCTCCTGCCAAGCCTAGAGCTGTTTCGATATCATTAACTCGGGCTTCCCCTTGTGCTGGATCAATAACTTCTTTAACCTGACCTACAGTGACACTGCCATTTTCTGCTAAAAATCCGTCATAAATGGCTGTTTTATTCTTAACCGGTGTTGCATCGCCAGTTGGTTCAGCATGTAACCAACCTGCAGAGACAGAGAAACGCTTAAAACTACCATCAGTTTTAAAAAAGTCAAATTGGGCATTAGCGGATTGGGCAAATAAAGCGGGTACGGCAAGCGCGCAGGCAAGCGAGATTGATTTTTTCATGGTACGTCCTTGTGGCGAAAAATACAGCTTAGTATAAATAATTCGGTATAAGAGTGATGTCCATATGCACCGAATTCTCGTCAGATAAGACGAGTAAAGTATGTTACAGTTACCGATAAGCAATTACTAGATTAGCGTCTACTATTTTACCGTTACTAGCGATATACATCATTAGCAATATAAAAATTAGATAAGAATTATAAAGCCATAAAACATGTAAAGGGTGATGATAAGCTAAATATAATAAACAAATATAGTAAGCTAACTTTCAATGTCTTAAATCACAGCCACATATTAAATTAGTATATAAACCTATTAACAATGCTAGTAATAAAGATAGTAACAAAGTCTTTATATGGACTTTATTCTAAGAAAACAAATACCTATAGTCAATCAATTAATTCAAATTTGTTTTGTACACTTGTGCATTGAATATAGTGGATATCTTATTGACAATAAATAGCTTGTCTACAATTCTAACCTGCTGTAAATCTTCAAATATATCCTAGAATCCGTCTGCTTAAAGTCGTTATTAATAAGCTAAAAAGAACCATAAGAGGTGGTCATGTCACAATTATTATCCGATACTCAAATCTTAGATAACTCTTTAGATAATCCTTTAGATAACCCTTTTGATAACCAGAATGAACAAGTAAGCCCTTCTGGGGCAGGTACTGCTAAGCATGGCCTTCATAACTTCAAATTCGATGAGGCCATTAAAGAGCTTAAGGCCAAATTTGGTAATGATTTAAGTACCAATCTCACTAATCGCGAGCAACATGCGCATACGATGACTTGGCTGACTAGCCAGCCTGCTGATGCTGTATTGATGGCGAACATTAAAGACGATGTGGCTGAAGCGGTGGCGATTTGTAACCGTCATCAGATGCCAGTTATTGCTTTTGGGATTGGCTCTTCTTTAGAAGGTCAGCTCAACGCCCCGTATGGTGGCTTATGTATCGACATGAGTAACCTGAACGATATTATCAAAGTAAATAACGAAGATCTTACGGTTACGGTGCAGCCAGGTGTCACGCGCGAACAGCTTAATCATTACTTACGTGATACTGGCTTGTTTTTTCCTATTGATCCCGGAGCCAATGCGACTATCGGTGGTATGGTCGCCACGCGTGCTTCAGGGACAAATGCAGTACGCTATGGCACGATGAAAGATGTGGTATTGGCTTTAGAAGTCGTTACTGCCGAAGGAAACATCATTAAAACGGGGAGCAGAGCTAAGAAGTCTGCAGCAGGTTATGACTTAACCCGATTGATGATTGGCTCAGAAGGCACCCTAGGTATCGTGACTGAGATTACCCTAAAGCTATTTGGTATTAGTGAATGTGTGGCTAGCGGGGTATGTCATTTCCCCAGTGTGGAAGCAGCCTGTGAAGCCACAATGATGACCATTCAAATGTGTTTGCCTATCGCCCGCATCGAGCTGCTTGATACCTTACAAGTTAAAGCGTGCAACAGCTACTCTAATTTAAACTTAAAAGAAATGCCCACATTGTTTGTTGAATTTCACGGCAGTACGGCTGGCGTACAAGAACAAGCCGAAATATTTGCTGACATTGTAGAAGGGTGTGGCGGTTCAGACTTCGCTTGGGACAGCAATGAAGAGGCGCGCAAAAAACTATGGCATGCTCGTCATAATGCGTATCCGGCCAGTTGCGCCTTACGTCCTCAAGCGCAAGCACTTTCTACCGATGCTTGTGTACCCATATCACGACTCGCTGAGTGTGTCAGCGAGACTGCAAAAGATATTGAAGCTTCAGGCATGATAGGCCCAATAGTTGGTCACGTTGGAGATGGTAATTTCCATGTATTATTGCTTGTCGATACTAATAATGCCGAAGAAATAGAGACAGCTGATAAAATTATTGGACGATTGGCTAAGCGAGCCATTGACATGGAAGGCACTTGTACCGGCGAGCATGGTATTGGTCAGGGCAAACAAAAATACATGCAGTATGAGCATGGAGATGCGGTAGGCGTGATGCAGGCAATCAAAAAAGCCTTAGACCCCAAAAATATCTTAAACCCAGGTAAGATATGGCCTGCATAGTCAACAGATTAACGGTCTTAAAAGACAAGCGTTATAGCGCCTTTATGGCTTGTATATAAACGTCGGCATCTTTTTTTGAGAAACAACAAAAGATAACGTCTCTAATCGAATTGTCAGCGGTTGCAGCATGTTCTTTTTTATCTTGTGTTAAGTTTTCTATCACACTACTGATTGCAATGCGTGCAGCACGTTCAACAGGATAGCCATAAACGCCTGTACTAATGGCAGGGAAGGCAATGCTGGTCACATTGTTTTGCTGCGCAAGCTGTATTGAATTTAAATAACAATTGCGAAGCAGCTGCGCCTCGCCGCAGTCGCCACCATGCCATACAGGCCCAACGGTGTGGATAACATAGTTTGCAGGCAGTTTGAATCCAGAGCTAATTTTGGCACTGCCAGTTGGGCAACCGCCCAAAGTACGGCAGTACTCAACCAATTCTGGACCTGCCGCACGATGAATGGCGCCATCCACACCGCCGCCACCTAACAAGCTTGAGTTAGCAGCATTGACAATGGCGTCTACCTCAAGCTTGGTAATGTCTGCTTGAATTACGGCAAGACGAACCTGCTGCTTTTCATTGTCTGCACCTCTGATATCAAGTAGCGTGTGATAAAGGGGATGTTGTAAATCCGATGACATAGGAGCTCCTATAACCTAAAAGTAGTCGTTTAATGTAGATGTTTGATAAAACCCATGCTAATAAAGTTGCTGCGAATAAAAAGTGCATAAAAAGAGCATTGAAAAAGTGTTTATAGTTATTTTAGTAATAATACATTTATAATATACGCTCTTTTGTTTAGGATACGTCTATGACTCCGTCTACTACGCCAGTTCATGCCCCGGTAAAAGCTTTTTTTAATAAATATTTTATTGACGCCTTTACGGGTATGGCGCTAGGCTTATTTGTGACTTTGATTGCAGGGCTGATCTTCTCTCAAGTAGGACGTGCGCTAGATTTACCCCTTTTAATTGACTTAGGAAAGCTTGCCTCAATATTAATGGGCGCGGGAATTGGGGTAGGGATTGCTTATTATCTAAAAGCGCCCACATTGGTCGTATTTGCGTGTTTGGTGGCTGGTATGATGGGCGCACATTCAGAGGCGTTAATGGCTGGGCGTTTGTTTATACCGCAAGAAGGAGCGCCTTCTACCTTTTTAGCGCTTCCAGGTAATCCTATTGGCGCTTACCTTGCCACTGTGTTTGCTTATCGCGCTGGTACATGGATTCAAGGTAAGACAAAGCTTGATATTATTTTGGTCCCTGCTGTTGTCGGGCTGTTGGCGTTGGCAGTTTGCGCCTGGTTAAATCCACCTGTGGTCAGCGTTGTTAATAGCATTGGTGAAGGCATTAAAGTGGCCACTCAATTACAACCGTTGATGATGGGGGTAGTGATTGCGGTAGTGGTGGGATTGCTACTGACCATGCCGACGTCTAGCGCTGCTATTTGTATCGCTATTGGCTTAGATGGTTTGGCTGGCGGGGCGGCGGTGGTTGGCTGTGCTGCGCATATGGTCGGGTTTGCCGTCGCAAGTTATAAAGACAATGGAATGAGTGGGCTTATTGCACAAGGGGTGGGCACAAGTATGCTACAAATACCCAATATATTTAAAAAGCCCATTATCTTACTGCCTGTGGTGATCGCCAGTTCGATTGTGGGCCCTATTGCCACAGTTGGATTTGGGCTAATGAGTACCGCGAGCGGCTCAGGTATGGGAACCGCAGGTTTTGTGGGTGTATTTGGGGTACTTGAAGCATCCAAAGACATCCTGTCACCTACCATGATGTGGATGGGGATTGTGCTGTTAATGTTTGTCTTACCCGCCTTAATCGCAGGCGGGGCAGCATGGGTTATGCGCCGTATTGGATTGATAAATTACGGTGATATGAAGCTACCTTAATAGTACACAGCTTATACAGTATAAATTTGTATTTATACCCTACTTTGCTAGTATTTAATTAAGCTCATTCAATGAGTCTGCAATAGGACGACCGCTTTAAGGTTAAAGTCAAGTGAAGGCTAAAGTAAAATAGTCATGTAAAGCGTTAGCCTCTTTTGCAGTAACAGCTTCTTTTGCAGTCAATATACAAAATAGGTGTTATCTTGATGAGTGCAATCCGTCTTATAAGCGAAGCTTTCATTGCAGATATAGTCAATGAAGTCTAAAATGGTTACAAGGCAACCGAGTGCAAGTACTACTGGAGTAGGCTTAACGAGGTTAACACTGTAACCGTTTAGTAGTTCGCTGACTATAGCTTGTGATTAAGACGCAATTAAGACCGTTAACTAGAAAATAAGGAAATCACTATGGCGAATAACTCAAAGATTAAAGATTTGAAAAAAGACATCAAAAAAGCTGAAAAGAAGATCGAAAAAAAGGTCAAAAAGCTCGATAAGCTTAAAGATGAAAAAAAGATAGACAAGAAGGTAGAAAAGAAAAAAGCGAAGAAAAAAGCGTCAAAAAAATCTAAGAAATAAGCGTTTAACTTATTTATAAGTTATAGAATATTAGTTATAACTGCTGTTTATAGTCTAAATTTTAAATCGAATAGTTTAGTCTATCGTATCAAATTATTGCTCTGTATATGACGTATATAATTTGATGTATCAAAAAGGACAGCCTATGTGCTGTCCTTTTTGATGTCAGTATCAATAACAATAAATGATTTATAAAATGTATGTATTTAACTATTTAGTTTGCGGCTGCCTTAGACCGTGCTAAATTCGTCAAATTACCAGCATAATCCATAATGTGAAAGATCTCATTTTGTTCGCTGGTACTAGAGACCAGTCGGGCGCCAGGACCACGGGCGTAAATAGCCACATCTTCAGCAGCGTGAGTTTCTGATTTTAAAGGTACTAAGGCTTCTTGATGAAAGCCCGATCTTAAGGTGTCGACTGCGTGTAAATCGTGCGCATCTCGGCCACTAACGGCGTCATTATCATACACCACATCCGCATTCGTTTCGTCTCCTAAGTCATGATGTCCTAGGCCATTTGCATAACTTAAAGTGGTATAAGGCTTGTTGTCCATCGCCAAATCAGGCGTTGTTTTAGGCTCACCGTATTTGTCATTGCCCACAACTTTACCCAAGATTGGGTTGCCACGGGTAGGGTAGCCTGCCAAGGTTAATACATGGCTATGGTCTGCGGTAACGATGATTAGAGTATCTTCAGGGGATGTCTTGCGCATGGCGGCTTCAACCGCGTTAGAGAACTCAATAGTGTCGGTTAGCGCATTATAAGCACTACCCGCGTGATGGCCATGATCAATACGCCCTGACTCAACCAGCATAAAAAAACCATCCTCGTCTTGATTTAACAAATCTATGGCTTTGGTGGTCATTTGGGTCAGCGAAGGCTCGCCAGACTTATCATTATGCCGATCTGCTTCGTACTGCATATGCGAGGAATTAAATAAACCAAGGACTTTTTTGGCATGATTGGGTATGGCATCAAACTGGGCCTTGTTTTGTACCAGCACGCCGCCTGTATTCTGTTGCCATATTTGAGTGAGGTCAGTGTTATCTCGACGCTTACCTGTCTTACCTTCTAGATCAGTGCTGGATTTATTAATAAAATGACGGCGACCACCCCCAAATGCCACATCGACATAAGGCGATTCAACGAACTGGGTGGCAATATCTTTACAGCCGCCACGTTTGGCTTCGTCACTTAATTTGTCATCACTTTCCCAGTTACGCTCAGAGGTTTTGGCATAAGCGGCAGCTGGAGTTGCATGCGTTAAGCGTGCGGTGGTGACAATCCCGGTGGCCTTGCCCGCCATAGATGCCAGCTCTAGCGCTGTCACTAGCTCTGCATGCTTCTCACCTTTAAATCCGGTACATGTTGCGCGGTTGGCACGGTCAGTAATCCCTAGTACCCCAGCTTTTGTCTTAACGCCGGTGAGCATTGCCGTCGCTGTGCCTGCCGAATCGGGTGTTTGCTGATTGGTATTGTAGGTTTTGATCAAACCAGTATAAGGTAGGGTTTCAAAAGATAATAAGTTCTCCTCCCCCGTATTGCCTTGATTTTGACCCTCTAAGATACGCGCGGCGGTCACGGTAGATACGCCCATGCCATCGCCTATAAATAGAATAATGTTCTTGGCTTTACCTTGATCGATAGTGGTTTGTTTTGACTCTGAAATAATTTTATTTATTTCAGCTTCGTTTTGCGCCACTTTTAGAGCACCCGCCTCAAACCAAGCTTCGCTTTTTTCATTTAATGGCGCTTGAATGGGGGACATATTATCTTGATAGTTTGTTTGCTGTGCAGACAGGCTAGTACAGTTGGTTATCGTAGCTGTTAGTAGAGTCATGCTTACAGTCAGTAGGGCGGTATTTAGACGGCTTTTTTTAAGGCTATATCTAGAGGTATTGTTTTTATGAATGTTGTCGGTTCTGCGGTGCAACATAAGTTTCTCCTGCCGAATTAACGACGAATAAGTTTAATTGGTATATGTAAAATGATTGATCGTTTTAATAGCTTGATCGTTTTTTAGTAGCTTTAGTTGTACTTGAGTCGGTTGCTGTATGACTTATTCATCTGACAATGGCTATAGCTAGTTATATAAATTGTCATACAGAGCGCTATACAAACCGCTAAACAGATCGAAAAACATAGGGCTATTTGGCGACGACGCCAAGCCCAAGCGCTTTGTTAATGACATGAAATACTGCATTTTGTTCCATAACACCTTGTACATAAGCTGATCCAGGGCCTTTAGCATGTAATGAGATGTCTTCGCCCGCATGTGATTCTGAATCAAGAGAAACTAAGGCTTCTTGATGATATCCTGGGCGCGTCGTGTCAATATGAGTTAAATCACGGCGTCCTGTTTCAGGGCCAGCATCGTACGATTTATCTGCATTGGTGTCATCACCTAAGTCCCGATAACCAAGACCATTACCATACGTTACGGTAGTGTAAGGCATATCATCTAATGCAAGCTTTGGCGCTGATTCTGGAAGCCCGTGCTCATCCGTTCCCACGACTTTACCTAAGATGGGGTTCCCACGTTTTGGATAGCCGGCTAGGGTAAACACATGGCTATGATCGGCGGTTACCATGATTAAGGTATCGTCGCCTACCATGTTTTGCGCCGCATCCACCGCTTCTGAATATTCGATGGTGTCTTCTAGCGCGTTATATGCATTGCCTGCATGGTGGGCATGGTCAATACGCCCTGATTCAACCACCAGCACATAACCTTTGTCTGTTTTTGCGCTGCGATTTTCTAACAATTCGATGGCTTTGGTAGTCATGTCAATAAGTGAAGGTTCACCAGACACGTCATTGCTACGATCAGACTCATATTGCATGTGGGAGGCGTTAAATAGGCCCAGTACCTTGTCTGCATCGCTTGGAATAGTATTAAACCCAGTTTCATCTTCTACGTATACGCCGCCTGTACGAGATTGCCATTCTTCTATAAGGTTTTTACCATCCGTGCGTTTGCCATTTTGGCCTTCATTATCTACCGCCTCTTTACTGATAAAGTGACGACGACCCCCACCAAAGGCGACATCTATACCATCGCCTTGACCAGGCTTGGTACCAAATTCGACAAATTGTGTGGCGATGTCCTGACAGCCGTTTAGTTTTGCTTCATCAGTGAGCTTGTCATCACTTTCCCAATTACGCTCAGGAGACTTGGCATAGGTTGCTGCAGGTGTTGCATGGGTCAAACGGGCAGTGGTCACCACACCAGTGGATAGCCCTTGAGTTTCAGCATATTCAAACAAGGTGTTTAACTCTCGACCGCTGGCACTGGCGCAGTCTGCGCGCCGTGCATCAGGGGCAATATTTAAAACCCCTGCTCGAGTCTTAACGCCAGATACCATCGCAGTCATAGTACCTGCCGAATCGGGCGTTTGCTGATTGGTGTTATAAGTTTTAATAAGGGCGGTATTGGGATAACGCTCAAAACTTAAGTAGTTTTCCTCTCCCATCATCCCTTTTTGTTGTCCGTCTAAAATACGCGCTGCGGTTAAGGTTGAGATGCCCATACCATCGCCCACAAATAAAATAACGTTTTTGGCGCGGCCTACGTCTTTTGAGCTGTTGACTTTTTGCTGAACGCTGGCTTTGGCATCGGTAAACCAAGGATCGTTGGTTTGATAGGCGGGCAATACGTCTGCCATGGCAGTACTACAAGTAATCGTCATCATAAAGGCTGTCAATGCGGTATAGGCAGTCTTAAAAAGTGGCGACGGTATTAAGTATTTATTATCATTTTTAAAAGAGGGGGTAGAGGTCATATTCACATCCTAGGTAAACCATAAATTAACTATCAATAAGAGTTTCAAGTTCAGTTTTATCAGTTTGGTGTTACAAAGTTATTAATATGACCCATTAAATAAAATATAAATAAGAATAAAGTGGAACGCGTTAGAACTTTTCAAAAATTAAAAACAGTGTTTTAAAATTCATAAACTATCAAGATCCATGCAAACCGTCGCAAAACACGCACATCCGTAGCTCACGACCCGCGCAAACTGTCGCGCAAATTTAGATACTTAGTCTTAACATAGCTTACGAAACACCCAAAATTAAAGCACATGAATCGCGTTATAAACGGTGACGAATTTGATATCTTAATAAAGTATGGTTTTAACACACAGACTACTTGGCAGTTATTAGCACAGAGATCGATTACCCTATCCATTTTATATAGCTAGAATTAAAGAAAATAAAATTGAAACATATAACAAAGCATGGATGTATAAGGGAATATATCAATTAAATCCTATATGCTATAAAACATTCACTTCGAAATTAAAACACTCACTTTAAAATTAAAAAGAGGCAATTGAATAATGACTATCAAAGACACTTTAAACGACGCGTTGAATACGGTTAAGAAAAAGATCGAGGAAAAGCTTGATAATGTAGAACTAGACAATATCAAAGAAACCCTAGGCATACAGCCACAAGAAGTGGAAGAAGGCGTCTACATTCCTGCGAAGTCCGCACTTAAGATTGCTGCGCCAAACAAAACAAACTATGACGATAGCGATTACGACATGCCATATGCAGGCGATAAGCGTATTTTAATGGTTTGTACTCAAGAGCAGTACATGACAATGGCGGATGGTAAGAAGTTTGATACAGGTAACCATCCTGTTGAGATGTTTGTGCCATTACTGCACTTTAAAAAAGCAGGATTTGACGTAGATATTTTCACCCCAACTGGCGAGGCGGTCAAAATTGAACAATGGGCGATGCCAGAAGAGGATGACAAGGTAAAAGACATCTATAATGAGTATAAGACAAAACTTGAAGCGCCTAATAGCATCGAAGACTTTGTCAAAAACAAAATGGCAGACAATGATGAGTATGCCGCCATCTTTATACCTGGTGGTCATGGGGCGATGTTAGGGCTTCCTGAAGACAAATATTTAGGGGAGCTACTGCGCTGGGGTAAATCAAATGAGCTGCTAACCTTAGTCATCTGTCATGGTCCAGCCGCATTATTGGCAGCTGATTTGGATCGTCCAGAAGGTATGAGCGCTAATACAGATACAGATTCGGACTTAGAACAAGACTTTATCTATGAAGGCTATGACATTGTTGCCTTCCCAGATGTTATGGACAAACAAATGCCGAAGATGGGCTACTTACCGGGTGAGATGCCTTGGTACTTTAACGAAAAGCTAGAAGCGCTTGGCGTTACAATAACTAATAGATTGGCCACTGGCAATACGCACAAAGATAGAAACTTAATCTCAGGAGATGGTCCACTTGCCGCCAATGACTTTGGTAAGCTTGCAGTGAACACTTTGCTGGACTCTGTTAGATAAAGCTTAATTAAATTATATTGTATTATATTAAGTACTAATTTCTAGTAGCTACATAGCAATTAAACGCTTACCAAAACGCTTACCAAAATGCTTAATAGTCATTCATAAAGAATTGGCTATTAAGCATTTTTAGTGTGTGGTAAAAACAAATTCACAAACCTTTAGTCATAAAATTAGTAAAATCTATTTGCCAAACCTTAGCCATTTATCCTTAAGCCGTTGATGCTTAAGCATTATAAGGTCGCTAAAGTAGCTGTTGGTCACGTACCAAGGATAACGATCGCCTTGTTTTGGTAGCACATTCTTTGCTCGTTTGATATATCCAGCAGTTAAAGACCCCATGACCGTATCAGGCAGCTTAGAAACCGTTTCACCATCTTTAGCAACGGGACTGGCAACAGCGGTTGAATAACCGTACAAAACCATATGCCTTAAAAGACGAGTGATGTAATGACACGCCAAGTCAATTTTAAGCGTCCATGAGGCGTTCGTATATCCAAATAAAACTGCCAAATTTGGCGTGCTATCTACCATGACCGCTTTATAGGTCATACGCTCACTCACTGCTTTAACCTCCCCATCGACAATCACCTTAGCGCCGCCCAGCATTTGAAGCTTAAGCCCTGTGGCAGTAACAATAATATCGGCAGGCAAATGCTGTCCTGAGGTCAATTGAATCCCAGTGGGCGTAAAGTACTCAATGGTATCGGTGACAATATCTGCCTTATCCGTTTGTAATACATTAAATAAATCCCCGTCAGGCACTGCACACAAACGCTCATCCCACGGGTTGTACTCTGGCTCAAAATGTTTGATATCGACATCGCTACCCTTAAGCGCATCTTTGGCTTTATTGAGTAGGCTTCTTCGCACAAGCTTAGGGGCTGCTTGAGCAAACTGATACAGCCCTTGCTGAATAAGAATATTACGCCAGCGCACGATGTCGTATGCTGTCTTATCACTAAGTCTTAAATACTTAGTGAGTAAGTTTAAGCTATCGTCTTCGCTAGGCACGCTGCCGATATAGGTGGGCGAGCGCTGTAGCATGGTTACATGCGCGGCACGTTGGACGCTATCAGCATCAGAGGTATTTGCTTGATCCACCAGTGCTGGCACGAGAGTAACCGCCGTAGCCCCACTACCAATCACCACCACACGTTTGTTGTCGTAATCCGTGTCTTCGCGCCACTGCTGAGGATGAATAATCTGACCCTCAAACTGCTCCTCACCTCTAAAATGCGGCTGATAACCTTGATCAAAGTCGTAATAACCTGTTGCCCCGATAACAAAGCGACTGGTCACCGTTTGGCTCTCGCCAGTATGAGTATCTGTCAACGTGGCCGTCCAATACTTAAGCGGGCTTGACCACTCAATCTGTGTCACCTCGGTATTGAACTGAATCAAGCTATCGATAGCAGCGTCTCTTGCTGCCGCCTCGATATAGTGCTTGATAGAATCGGCATCTGCCAAAGTTTTTGTACCCATCCACGGACGATGAGCAAAGCCAAATGTGGTCATGTCCGAATCCGAGCGAATACCAGGGTACTTAAACAGATCCCACGTACCCCCAATCGCATTGCGCTTCTCAACAACCTTAACCCGTCCTTTTTTTATAGATTTGGACAGCAGCGTGTCACGCTTGATATGGTTTGCCATATCGACACCCGATATCCCCGCACCGATGATTAAAACATCCAGTTGGGGGGATTTTTTTGCGCTATAAGGCAGGGTAGGCTTAAATTTACGCACCTTAGCAGCCGCTTGTTTAGGCAAATTGGGCAGGCTTGGCAATTGTGGCAGCTTCTGCCGAAAGGAGATATACGGCGTATTACTATTGTCATCATTTTTAGGACTAGAACTAGAGTCAGCTGCCGTAGATGCTGACCTATGATGACGTTGGTTGAAAGGAAACATGATGTCGCTCATCCTTGAGAGTTTATAACTATAGTCAGCGAACTTATAAAGAGTCACGGTGTTAACCTCGTTAAGCCTACCCTTGTAGTACTTGCACTCGGTTGCCTTGTGACTACTTTAAAGTTCTTTGACTATACAATTTATGGTTCAATAACTAATACTAAATCACCAATTACGCCTCTTAATTGTAACGTACATTGATATAAAATTGGGACGAAAAAATAGTGTGCGCCCCGTTAATGAATCCGCCTAAAAACTTATAAATCAACCTAATAGACTTTTGGCTGCACACTATTATTACAAATATTAATGACCGCAATAATTGTTATTATGGCCGAAAGCAAACCCTACTGAGCGGATAAACCACCATCAATCACAAACTCTGACCCAGTAGAATAGCTGGACTCATCCGATGCCAAGAACAGTACCATTTGGCTAACCTCTTCAGATGTTGCCATACGGCGTAACGGAATCGATTTTGCAAACTGCTCTACCGCATCTTTGGTATCGCCTTGCGTAATCATCGGCGTCTCAATCACCCCCGGATGCACCGAGTTAATACGAATACCATCGGGCGCAAACTCAAGTGCCGCGGCTTTGGTCATCCCACGTACCGCAAACTTAGAATCAGTATAACCAATCGCACCGCCCACCAACCCATTTAAAGACGACACATTAATAATCGAGCCTTGCTTCGCTTCCTGCATAGACGGTATCACCGCTTTCATACCCAAAAATACCGACAACTGGTTAATCTTTAAAATACGCATATAATCCTCTACCGACGTATCCAACAGCGACTTACGCATGGTAATGCCCGCATTGTTGACTAACACATCAATTTTGCCAAACGTTGTTTTGGTTTGCTCAACCACGTTTTGCCAATCTTGTTCATCGGTTACATCTTGCTTAACAAACAACACCTCATCGCCAAGCGCTTTGGCGACCGCCTCGCCTTTCTCGCTATTGATATCGGTAATCACTACCTTTGCACCTTCAGCTACAAACAGTTCGGCATGCGACTTGCCCATACCTTGCGCCGCGCCGGTAATAATTGCGACTTTATCTTGTAAACGTGCCATCGTTATACTCCTTATCACTTATTATTTTGTTTGTTAAAGTAATTAACGCTTATGGTTATCTGGCTTAAGCTTATCTGACTTATGGTTATATAGTAGTTATCTGCGTTAATCACTGCTTAAAAGTATGCCAATAGGTCACGTTCTAGACCAGTCGCACAACGTAAATTACGTGGCGCATTTGTTATTTAGTGGCGATTATTGCAAGGTTGCGATAACCATTTGTGAAGACAGCAATCAACACAGAGATTAACACACACCCTAGAACAAAAAATATGCAGCGGAAACCTGTTTTACGCTACTATCTGCCAGTCTTAGCAAGGCGGTGGCTAAGGTTTGGAGTGTCATTGGCTAGACGCCATGCCACCCCAAACCAAACCTCCGCAACTTGCCAAGCCTACCAGTATATCCGCTACAATCAGGGCTAAACCACACCTAAGGCGACGCTATAGCAAAAAGCGAAGATGATAAACTGGGCTGAGTTTAAACTTAGACTTTGGTATTTTGCGTGGGGTGCGCCATGCGCACCTATTATATTTGATGATACAAATGAGTTGGTGCGCGGGGCGCACCCTTGTATCTTGACTGACCCCTTAACGCAATCAACGAGAGTTGATAAACTAAAGCGGTTAATCACGAGCATTGAGAGCATGAGCGCACCCTTAGTGCCTAGACACTGTAGCGTAGATAATGCCCAATGCTCATTTTTATCATCTTAATACTCTGAATGGTATCCAAGTGCCTCAATACGAGTGACACTGCATGAACAAGGGAAGATGACAAGATGACTCATTATATTGGTATCGATGTTAGTAAAGCAAAGCTTGATGTTGCATGGCTTAAAGATGCAGACAAGCTAAAGGTTAAAACCAAAGTATTTAAAAACAACAAAGACGACTTTGATAATCTTATCAACTGGCTAAAAACAAACGTCAGCGATAATTTAAGTGATATACACGTAACCCTTGAAGCAACAGGTGTCTATCATGAGAATGTGGCTTATTTTCTACATGATAAAGGTATTGCTCTAAGTATCGTAAATCCAGCCTATGTCAGAAGCTATGCAAACTCTCTTGGTAGTCGCAATAAAACTGACAAAAAGGATAGCGTCTTACTGGCTCGTTATGCTAATAGTGCTAAGCCAGAACAGTGGACACCGCCACCAGTAGAAGCAAGACAATTAAAGTCATTATTGACTCGTTTAGATGCACTACAGCAAGACTTGCAACGTGAGCTTAACCGTCAAGAAAAAGCATATGCTACTGATACTGCGCCTATTGTGAAGCAATCCATTGGCACTATGATTGATGCTTTAGAAGTTGCTATTGCAAAGCTTAACGATGATATTGATGATCATATCGATAAACATCCTAAGTTAAAGCATGACCAAGAGCTACTACAAACTATCAAAGGTGTAGGCCCTGCCACATCAAGACAGATGCTATCGCTGATGCACAATAAGCAGTTTACTAAAGCGTCACAGGTTGCAGCCTTTATTGGTCTTGTTCCTAGACATATTGAGTCAGGACAGTTTAAAGGCAAATCACGTTTAGCTAAGAATGGTTCAAGTGCTATTAGAGCTAAACTGTATATGGCTGCAGTGGTATCCACTAAATGGAATCCTGATATTAAGGCACAGTACGAGAGGCTGTTAGCCAATGGTAAGTGCAAGATGCAGGCGATTTGCGCTGCTATGCGTAAGCTTGTGCATATCTGCTATGGTGTATTGAAACATCAATCTCCTTATCAGGCAAAAGTTGAATTTATTTCTGCTTGATATTTATTTTTTAAGATGGTATCTAC
>NZ_JBXYJG010000014.1:0-94190 GCF_057396255.1 Psychrobacter sp. CX21
CACCCTTGTATCTTGACTGACCCCTTAACGCAATCAACGAGAGTTGATAAACTAAAGCGGTTAATCACGAGCATTGAGAGCATGAGCGCACCCTTAGTGCCTAGACACTGTAGCGTAGATAATGCCCAATGCTCATTTTTATCATCTTAATACTCTGAATGGTATCCAAGTGCCTCAATACGAGTGACACTGCATGAACAAGGGAAGATGACAAGATGACTCATTATATTGGTATCGATGTTAGTAAAGCAAAGCTTGATGTTGCATGGCTTAAAGATGCAGACAAGCTAAAGGTTAAAACCAAAGTATTTAAAAACAACAAAGACGACTTTGATAATCTTATCAACTGGCTAAAAACAAACGTCAGCGATAATTTAAGTGATATACACGTAACCCTTGAAGCAACAGGTGTCTATCATGAGAATGTGGCTTATTTTCTACATGATAAAGGTATTGCTCTAAGTATCGTAAATCCAGCCTATGTCAGAAGCTATGCAAACTCTCTTGGTAGTCGCAATAAAACTGACAAAAAGGATAGCGTCTTACTGGCTCGTTATGCTAATAGTGCTAAGCCAGAACAGTGGACACCGCCACCAGTAGAAGCAAGACAATTAAAGTCATTATTGACTCGTTTAGATGCACTACAGCAAGACTTGCAACGTGAGCTTAACCGTCAAGAAAAAGCATATGCTACTGATACTGCGCCTATTGTGAAGCAATCCATTGGCACTATGATTGATGCTTTAGAAGTTGCTATTGCAAAGCTTAACGATGATATTGATGATCATATCGATAAACATCCTAAGTTAAAGCATGACCAAGAGCTACTACAAACTATCAAAGGTGTAGGCCCTGCCACATCAAGACAGATGCTATCGCTGATGCACAATAAGCAGTTTACTAAAGCGTCACAGGTTGCAGCCTTTATTGGTCTTGTTCCTAGACATATTGAGTCAGGACAGTTTAAAGGCAAATCACGTTTAGCTAAGAATGGTTCAAGTGCTATTAGAGCTAAACTGTATATGGCTGCAGTGGTATCCACTAAATGGAATCCTGATATTAAGGCACAGTACGAGAGGCTGTTAGCCAATGGTAAGTGCAAGATGCAGGCGATTTGCGCTGCTATGCGTAAGCTTGTGCATATCTGCTATGGTGTATTGAAACATCAATCTCCTTATCAGGCAAAAGTTGAATTTATTTCTGCTTGATATTTATTTTTTAAGATGGTATCTACCGTTCACCTCTATATCGTCCAATAACGCATAACTCAAACCACGATAGAACTTTGCAAGAACATAGTGTTACCGCTAGCCGAGATAATAGCAAAAAAGCGAGAATAGCTACTCACATCAGATAAAATAAAAGCCATTCAAACGTCAAGCTTGGATGGCTTTTTTATTTAGTTTGCTAAGTGTTTGCTATTAAAGCAAATACGCTTAAGCATTCTCTTTTAGATACTTGAGCATGGTATCAGCATCGGACACCTCGAATGGGTCAATGGGGCAATTATCGCCATAATCAGGCTCAACAAACGCTTTTTTGATTTCTTTGTTGTCGACATACATCGAATAGCGCCATGAGCGCATACCAAAACCAAGGTTGCTCTTATCTACTAGCATACCCATTTTACGGGTGAACTCGCCATTGCCATCAGGTAGCAAAAAGACATTTTCACGGTTTTGCTTTAAGCCCCACTGATACATGACAAAGGCATCGTTAACCGAAATACAAACAACCTCATCTATACCGAGTGCTTTAAACTCATCGTATAGCGCTTCATAGCGAGGCAAATGACTGGTCGAACACGTTGGCGTAAAGGCACCTGGTAGGGAAAACACCACTACTTTTTTATTGGCAAATAGCTCATCAGTGGTTAAGTCGTACCATGTAAATGGATTGTCGCCGCCGATAGACTCATCACGGACACGGGTTTTAAAGGTAACTTCAGGCACATATTTAATCATTATTTTTCTCCAATTTAGATTACTATCGTTATTAGGTTGCTTTATTAAGTACAAACTTATGTAAAACTTAGGTACAAACAGAGATATCATCTTTTGATATCCCTGATATGTTTATGACGTATGTTGAAGATACCAAAAAGTGCTTAAGGGTTGAGTTGCATTACTTTGCTGTTTGGTTTCTTTTTATATCTGTTTGAGTCTACACAGTCATAAAGTGATATATGAGACGTTTGATAGTTGCAAATTTGAGCGGCTGGCTATTTAATCATAAGTTATTTTTTTATCTATGTGGTTTTTTTAATAAGCTAGGTTGAAAATTGATTACATAATAAGACTGTTTTGTTTTGGGTTATTTAGTTTACATTTAGGGTATGCAGTTTTAATGGACATGCACTTTTATTTTTATATAAACGCAATGGGAGCAACGGGACTATGCCAATGATGCCAAATTACTTGCAGCTATTTAAAAATAGCTCACCATCGATGTTAAAAACGACGTCTGCACTGACATTTTTACTTATAAGCGGTTATACGTTTGCGCAAGATGGTGCTTATAGTACTAATAGTATGAATAACTATGATCGTGCAGCGACGAGCAGTTATTCTACCGATACGAAGCTCGATCCTGAGCATCAATTAAGTATTGGTGCTTCGGTCATGTACATTAGTAATGTCTATGATACCGATAATAAAGTTCGAGTATTGCCGAGTGTTTTTTATGATAATGGCAAGGTGTTTTTAAGAGGGGTTAAGCTTGGCGGATACTTGATGGATGATGGGACTCGTAAAGTCACAGCTTTTATCCAACCAGACGGCGCAAAGTTTGATCCCGATGATGCCAGTGGTGCGCTAAAAAGCTTAGATGAGCGTGATATTTCGGGCATGATTGGTCTTGGTTATCAGCATAGAATTGGTTACGCGGCGGTGAATACTCAAGTTGCCACAGATGTGCTAGGCAACAGCAAAGGTACAACGGCTCGAGCATCTATTGGGACTCGGCTTCCTGTGGGTGAATTGATGGTATTACCGAGTGTGGGCTTAGAATGGGTTAACGACGACTTTAACGATTATTACTATGGTGTGTCCGATAGCGAATCTCTTAAATCTGGCGTAAGCGCCTATGACGCCGACTCAAGTATTAGCCCCTACTTGAACGTGACTGCCAGTTATAAGATAGATGAGCAGTGGTCAGTGGTAATGAATCAAGGACTTAAATATTTGTCTGATGAACAGTATGACAGTCCTATGGTCGATGATAGAGTAAGCTGGCGTACGGCAATCGGCGCAACCTACACGTTTTAAGGACTAAACAGTGTTTGGATTAAATATCTTTATTTTATTAATTTTAAGTTCAATGATTTTTAGTTTCATACAAAGCAAGTGCGGGTATGCACTTGCTTAAGTTGTTGGTATTCAAAATATAGATTTTAAAGGGGCATTCATGTGGTATAACTTTGATGCCCTACCGACCATTTATAGTCAGTTAAATACTAAACGGTTACAGTATTAACCCCGCTCGCCCTACTATAGTAGTACTAGGACTCGGTTGCCTTGTACCTATTTTAGACTTTTTTGATGATATTTAATTAACGATTCAATTCACCAAATTCACTTATTTAACGAATAAACGCCACATGAAAGTCATGAGTGGGGATGAAGTTTTTCTCTTTTATCTTAAAGGTAGTGGGGCCTATTTTATGAATTTCGCCCTTTCCTTCCCAGCAAAATGACATGATTTCATCAGGATCACGCTCAACCGTTAAGGTAAAGTCCTTGATCGGTGTCGCCCAATTTGCGCCTGTCGTCAAAATATATTTTAACTCACTATGCACATTAAGCTTTTCATGAGTGACATTGACCGTGCTGTCTGCACAAAAATTTTCATAGTCATCGGACGTAAAATACATCGTGCCCCCCACTAATGGTTTATACGTATGTCTAAGATGAGTGTTTGTATTAGCTTTAAAGGTCTGCTCCCAGCTATAGATGGGTTGTGATTCCCAATATATACCGTAATCAAAATTGCTATGACCCTCATTTTCTTTCTGAGTTTTGTGCTGGTTTTGCATTGCTTTTAGCGCAATATGGTCACAACTTAGCAATTTTTGATCTGAAAGTGGGTTATTATAATCTAACCAATCTCCCATCATTTCTGATTTTGTAATTCCGCAATCCTCAAATAATTGAGTGGTATCAATCATTTCTGAATCATTGTCTCCGACATTACCCTGTGTTAAGGTTTCAACAGGCATAAAGGTACGAATATGTAAGTCTGGAATAATTCTTTCATCGTCTGTGTACACTTTAAAGCTTTCGATGAGTTCTTCTGGATAAGCAAAATCTCCATCAAAAGGCTTTGCAAACGCAGGCAAAGGAAATAGCACCGTTTCTGTGATGTCTCTATTAGTAAGGTTGGCAAATTGATAATCTACCTTAAAAATGTCTTTGGAAATAAACAGGTCTTCACTTTGCATACTTATATCGTGGTTTTTTAGATATTGTACCCCGCCAGTACCAATATAGCCTGTAGAATCATTTGCCATTACAGTTCTTGAAAACACTGTGATCAAGCTAACTATTATTATTTTAAATAACGGTAAAGCCTTATATAAATTATCACTATTAGTTGATAAGTTATGGAGTGGTAATCTCGCTGATGTTTTCATTAATTTAAATTCCAAAATTATTTGTACATACCCTTAGTAGATTTATCGCTATCACATACTAAAAGGGTATGAAGCAAACGAGCGATACTGATTGAGAACTGAGCTAATCAAGCACTAAGCTTATCGAGAACTCAACCGTACATTAGGATAATTGAAATCAATCTTTTTAATTTTCACACTTTTAATAGCTATTCTAAATAGCCATTATTAAAAGCTAAACTTTTAAACATAACTTATAATATTATGTATTCAAGCATTCTTATATTTATACTTATAAATGCCTAAATTTTGTGCATGAATGAGAGTTTAAGGTGCACAATGTTACGTTCTGACATCATAATTTTTCAGTTATTATCCCGATTTGTTTCTATTATAGAGAAGGCACCCATTTTAATATACTCAGTCATAATTATTAGGTAGCCCTTTATGCTAAAAAAATTATTCAACAGAAAACCAAAATACGTCAATTTCGACGAAAAATACACCAAGCTGACCGAACATGATGAAAAGGTTATGGAAATGGTGGTTGCCGACATTAAGGACTACGTCAAAAAAACCAAAAAGGTAAACCACCTTGACCATCATACCCGTGCCGTACATTCTAAAGGCTACTGCGCACTAAAAGCTAAGTTCGAAATATTAGATGATTTACCAGAAGAATATGCGCAGGGCTTATACGCCAAGCCCGGTATTCATGACGCTGTTATTCGCTTTTCAAATGCGCAAGGCAACATCGCACCAGACAGACGATTGGGTCTTGGCATTGGGCTGGCGTTTAAGATATTCGATGTGCCCGGCAAAAAACTGACACCGGATGACCCAGACTGCACCACCTTTGACTATGCTTTAATCAATGTACCTATCTTTTTCACCAACTCTATTGAAGACTATGCAATCTTGTCGAAGCTACTGTTTGCTTTTAATGAATATGCGGGCAACAGTACGCTTGGTTTAATGAAATTTGGCTTTAATTGGCTAACAAAATACGGTAAGAAACTGCCAGACAAGCAGGGTTTAGAAAGCTTAAAAGCGTTTAGAAAAATAGCCACGATCAAACCTAAAAACCCGTGGATGTATGATTTCTTCTCGTTAGGGGCGGTGCGTCATGGCGATTATATGGGTCGTATCAGAGTAACACCTACTAAGGAATCACTTGCCAAAATTAACGACCCTGACTTGAATTTATTGAGTGAAGACGACGCCATTCGTAACGCACTATTAAAAGAGATTACGGTGAATGATTACCAATTTGATGTGCAGATACAACTGTGTCGTGATTTGAAGAAACAACCGATTGAAATATTGACTAAAGAGTGGAAAGCGTCTGAAGCGCCATTTGTTACCATTGCTCGCCTGACTGTGCCTTGTCAAGACGTGCCCGAAGATGGCAACTTTTCTGTGATGGAGCATTTATCGTATTCGGTGTTTAGGTCGTTAGAAAAAAACCGTCCGATTGGTCGCATTCAGCAATCTCGCCTGCGTGCCTATCGTACTTCATCCATCGAGCGTCATAAGCAAAATGGCGTAAAACGTGAAGAGCCAGGTAGTTTAAAAGAAGCGTTTGCTAATAAGCTTGATTATTGATTATAGCTAATCCTTTTTTAAAGTATTGACTACGCTAGTATTAGTCCTATTATAAAGCGATCTAATCAAACCCTAAAGCGTTGATGCTCTCAACGCTTTGGGGTTTTGCTTGTCACTTAAAATCATTGATTATATATAGGTTACTCTATTTTATTATAAAGAGGTTTTCACTGAAAAATCGAAACATGATTAGCTGGTCATTAAATCTATCAATATAAATCTCTCATTTATAGTAAATTTAGGTACGCTAGTATATTATTCAAACCTTTAGGGTCTGTCTAACATTCAAATATTAGGACTGCTGATAGCTAAAATTGTTCCAAACTAGGCATAAACCGACGATAATGCCCGAAGCGTATTGGACCTTAGCTAGGTTTATAACAACGTTTGGGACAATTTTAGTATCAGCCCTACGGGGCGGGTCTATTTTTTGTCAATATATTGAGAAATTTTCTAACTTAGAATAACTAAGTGTCTAAAATTTCCCTGCATATTGCCTAAAAAATAACCGCCGCCAGTTCCATATTTGAATGTTCAACAGACCCTAACCAACTTATTAAATATTGTTGCGAATCCCTCCTATATGAAAACGTCATTAAAAACCAAACCTTATCATTTATCTATATTGATATGCTCAACTCTAACTTTAACAGCCATAACTAATATTGCTCATGCAGAAACCACATTTAGTGACCCAACCGATACTACATATGAGGGGGAGCTTGATACTTTGTATGATGAAAATCCGGACGATGAAGATGACACCTCATTCATACCTGGCATGGCTACTCTTGATGAACTCAATAAAGACGCTACCGAGTGGGCTGACGATGCACGAGTAGACGTCAAAGAGCAACTTGGAGAGTGGGCTCACAAAATGGATGACTGGTTCGGTAATCCTGATCCAGAAGACCCTGCCACAGCAAGTCTACGATTGGTATTGGATACGCGCTGGGTAGATGATCCTGTTGAAGGTAGTGATGTTAAAGTGAAACCAAGGGTACGTGGTCGTCTTAAATTGCCCGTACTTGAAAAACGCTTTAGTTTGATTTTTGGTGATGATGAATTAGATGAAGAACAGGTTATCACCAAAGGTTCAGCACCACGTGAGCCTGGTATAGATGGTGTCAACGAAAGCAAAACCTTTGATAGAAAACAAGCGCGTGATGATAACGCATCTATCGCACTGCGCTGGTCTAAAATTGAAGACGCTTTAGGTATAGACGCGGATGTGGGTGTTCGCTCAAGAGATGATTTGTATTTTAAATTGGCGGTCGATCGTGACTTGTATTCCAAAGACTCTTGGAATGTGACAACCCGAAATTATTATCGTTATGGGAGGTCAAGTGAGCATACAATTAAGGGTGAATTAAACACACAATATATGTTGGATTATAACAGCTCCGTTAATAACAATATTAACATACGCTATCGGCATGAAGATGATGACGAGGAGACAACCTGGAGTAACGAGCTGCGTCAAATTCATCAGTTAGATACGCATAAAACCTTAGCATATGGTGTGTCCGCTTTTGGTAGCTTTGATGACAGTAAGCCTTCTCTGAACAGCTATGGTCCTACTCTTAGTTATCGTCAGCCTTTTTGGCGTGATTGGTTGTATTTGCAAACTGAGGTTAATTACTTCAATGATAAAGAAGAAGATAAAGACCACTTCCCGTCAGCGTTATTACGGTTAGAAGCTTTGTTTTAATCAGTATATCGTTAATACACTAATTTAAATATTGTTGAAATTGATTTGGCTTTGGATTGCACTACCATTATTCATTAAGGCAACCAAAGCCAAGATCAAATCTATCGCTTTACTTATGTCTCTAATTATTATCGCTATCTGATCGAGTAAAAATAACTTTACCGTTTTTAATCGTCTCCATTACTTTTATATCTTTAATCTCTGAGGGCTTAACTGTTAATGGGTTTTTATCTAATATAACTAAGTCTGCTATTTTTCCAACCTCTAGTGTACCTTTACTGTCCTCTTCAAACATCTCATATGCGGCGTGACTGGTAATCGCTTTTAAGGCTTGATAGGGGCTGGCTTGTTGTGCGGTGCCAATAACTTTACCACTGCGTGAGGTGCGATTTACCGCTGACCAAACTGTAAATAATGGATCTATTGGAGTCACAGTAGCATCTGAATGGTTGGTGTATTTAAGTCCTAAATCATCTGCTGCTACGATTGGGCTCAAAAACTCAGCGCGCTTCTTCCCTAAATTCTCAACATGCACATCTCCCCAAAAAAAAGCATGGTTGGTGAAAAATGACGGTTCCATGTTGTATTTTTTAAAGGTTTGCAGTTGATCAGGTCGCACAAATTGCGAGTGAATAACAATAGTTCGGCGATCCTTGTCTAGTGGCTGATTTAGTGCTTTAGCAGCGTATTCATGTGCCTCAATGATCATATCAATACTGGCATCGCCATTGGCATGGATAAACAACTGGTTATCAGCTGCGTAAGCGGTTTTAAACAAATCATTGAGTGCCTCTTGCGATAAACTTGGCAGTCCTTTACAGTCTTTAACGCACCCTTCGACTGGCGTTAAATACGGTTCAGTGAAATAGGCAGTCTTACCTTGAGGTGAGCCATCAGCAATAATCTTTGTTCCTTGCACTTTAAAGCCGTTGTTATAGGTCTTAAATTCAAGCTCGTTATCTTTTAAGTTACTCTCAAGCTCGCTAAATCCTGCCAGCGACACTAAGTCGATTTTTAATTTACCTTGATCCGCTTGCGACTGGAAAAAGCGAATCGCTTCTCTATCAGTCATGCCGTCTTGTGCCGTGGTAATACCATTTTGAGCATAGAAATCTTGGGTTTGCTCAAAAAACTCTGCCTGCTTATCATTTAAAACTTGCAGCATATGACCGACAAAAGGATACATGGCGGTTTCTTGTACTAAACCACTAGGTTCATCAGAGTTTGGTAATCGCGCTATCAAACCGCCTTCAGGATTCGGAGTATTGTAATCCACATTCATCGCTTTTAAGCCCATAGAGTTTGCTACACCCATATGCCCGCTGGTATGCTGAATATATACGGGATTATTCGGTAAAACTTTATCTAATTCCATCTTATTCGGATGTCGCTTCTCATTTAATTGGCTTTCATCATAACCCCAGCCATATATCCACTCGCCGTCCTTGATATTGTTCTCAGTCTTATAGACTTTAAGCTTATTTAGTAGCTCATTGATACTTGCGACATCACCCACAGGTGGCGCATTTAAATCAACCTGCCCCATAGTATTAGATACCATGCCAAAATGGCTATGCGGGTCGATAAAGCTTGGCAGTAATGTTTTGCCCTTTAAGTCAACATAATTAGCATTTGAAAACTTTGATTTGGCTTGCGCTATATCGCCCACATACACAATATTGCCTTTATTTTCCACTACCGCTTCGACTTCGCTAGGTGCAGCCGTGGTCATCGGTATGATGTGACCATTGTGGTAAATCTGCGCAGGCTGTGTATTTTTTTCAATTAATGTATCACTGGTACATCCAACCAGTACGCTTAGCGCCAAAGCGGAGGAGACAATATTTTTTAGCATGCTATATCCTGATTTAAAGTAAAGTTCAAATTCAAAATAACTCATGGTTGCCAATTTAGATAGATTCTAATTAAAGTTTTAATCCAAAGTCTGTATACCACCACCATTAACAAACAGCGTCTGGCCGCTTACCCATTCAGAAATTGGGGAGGCAAAATAGAGCATGGCACCCGCAATATCCTCCACTTCACCCAAGCGTTTTATGGGGGTATGTTCTAACATTTTTTCTTTAATTTCGGGCGTTAACACGCTTTCTAGAGCAGCGGTTCTGGTTGCGCCAGGGCCTACCGCGTTAATACGTACTTCAGGGCCAAAGTCGTGAGCTAGGTTAGCAACCATATGGTTAACCGCAGCTTTAGATCCGCCATAGCCGCTCATATTTGGGCTTTTGTTAATGCTGGACATAGAGGTGGTAAATACGATTGAGCCATAACCTGCATCTTTCATATGTGGTACCACAAGCTGGCACAGGCGCCAACCACTAAAGACATTCAATTCAAAGTCGCGTCTGATATCATCCACATCAATTTTAAATGGGTTTTCACGTCCACCCCCGCCGCCACCAGCATTGTTAATAAGAATATGAATCCCACCAAATTCTTTAACCGCTTGTTCAGTAAGATTCTCAAGATGTTCATCTTTTAGTACATTACACTCAACCGCTAATACTTTAACGCCTAATGCTTCAATCTCTTCCGCTGCCGTTTTCGCATCATCTAGTTTTAAATCGGCAATAACAATATTGGCGCCATGCTTGGCAAGCATTAAGGCAGTTGCTTTACCAATGCCATTTGCCCCACCGGTTACGATGGCGGTTTTGTCAGATAAATCGAATAAATTTGAGTTTGTCATAGGTCTCTCTTTTATTATAGCTTGTGAATAGTAATTAATAATATTAAAGGTTTTGATAAGTTAACGTTAGCCGCTGTGCAAAGTCCATTGTATATAGTCCTACTGCACATAGTCATAGAGTTCTATATGTTTTGTGATTCTTAAAATTTTAATTCAATGAATTATTAATTGTATCTATTGATTGTAATTATTAAGGTGTCTTATTAAATCAATTACTAAATTAGAATAACAGGGGACAAAAAATGTGATGCATAAATTTGGTTATGTTAAGTTACATGTCTTAACGCCTCTCACAGAATTTGAACAACTCATAACTCGACCTAACTACGTTATCTAAATAAAGCTTTTATAATGTGTTCCACCCTACAAAATTTTCTATAACTTTTAATAAGGAAGACATATGAGTGATAAACGTATTTCAGATCAGATGGAACAAGCTCTAAATGAGCAGATGAATAATGAGGCAGCACAGGCTCAAGCCTATTTATCTTTAGGCATATGGGCAGATTCTAATAACTATGCAGGTATAGCCGAATTCTTCTATAAGCATTCAGAAGAAGAGCGCCAGCACATGTTCAAATTTTTAGAATACATACAGACACGTGGTGGAGAGGCTAAAATTACGACTATTCCAGCCCCTCGTGATAATCCTGTAGATTTAGAGTCTTGTATTGAAGATGTATGGCAACATGAACTTGATAACTCTAAAAAGATTTATGCGTTAGTAGATAAAGCGTTTGATGAAAGAGATTGGCCAACATTTAATTTCTTACAATGGTTTGTTAAAGAGCAGATTGAAGAAGAAGCGTTAATTGATAAGCTGCGTGATAAATTTGCTTTAGCCTCAGAAAGCAAAGACAACAATGCTAACTTCTACTCTTTAGACCGTGATATGGCGGGCGCTTCACAGGAAGCTGAGCTACCTCGTGATCAAACCCTATAAATACTTATAAAATTATTTACTGTAGCTATTTTTATTTCTTAGCTATTTATATTTAAGGATAAATTATGAAAGACCCAATTGATACTGCTATCGATTTAGATATTGCTAATGAAAGCGATAACTTACAAGAAGGTTTGACCCCAATGCACCGTCAGAATATCGATGAGGCTCGCATTGATGAGGTACTTATTGAAGATGCGTTGGACGATAAGGATTATCCACAGATTGAAGATATAGCGGATAAGGATGCAGTCTCTCACAGCTTTGAAGATGAATAATATTATGTATGAATTAATTTCTAACAAGCTTATACGTTATTGACACAAACGCTATTAGCTAATTAGTTTTGAGCGTTTAATTAATTAATCTTTTAGCTTTTAAACAAAGCCTCCTTAGTTTATAAGGAGGCTTTGTTAATTCTAATGATAGCTTTTGAAAATAAGCTACACCCACCCATCGAGGGTAGCGACCCATCCTTTGACTAAGGGCTTCGTTAGCGCTTCCATTAGGTCTATATGAGCGTCATCTGTATTTAGTGCAGGGATATAATGATATTCTTTACCGCCAGCATTTATAAAGTTGTCGCGGTTCTCCATTGCAAGCTCTTCTAAAGTCTCTAAGCAGTCGGCTGAAAAAGCGGGACTGACCACTTGTACTGAATTCACGCCCGCTTGTCCCCACTCTTCTAAGGTCACATCAGTATAAGGCTTCACCCACTCTTGTTTGCCAAAGCGTGATTGGAAGCTGATAATCCATTCATCTTCATTAAGTCCCAATTCATGCGCCACTTGTGCTGCTGTACATTTACAGCGCTTAGGGTACGGATCACCTTTGTCTGCGTACGGCTGCGGAATACCGTGGAAGCTAAACATTAGCTTATCAGGCTTGCCATGCTCAGCTTGGAAGCGTCTGATAGAGTCGGCCAGCGCTTTAATATATAAAGGATGAGCAAAATAATCTTTAACAATAGTTAGATTTGGCAAGTTGCGCTGCTTTAAAGACCACTTGGTGACTGCATCATATACCGCGCCGCCAGAGGTAGCTGAGTACTGTGGAAACAGCGGCAGAATGACAAAATGATCAACGCCTTCACGACGCAGGTTATCCATAACATCAGGGAGACCTGGATTACCATAGGTCATGGCGGGATGTACAGAGACTTCAAACGGTGCAACTGAATTGACTAAGCGCTTTTGCAATAGGTCCACTTGCTCACCTAATATTCTGCGTATGGGTGAATCCCCTTCCCACACACTGGCATACGCTTCGGCAACACGCTTTGGCCGTGTTGGCAGTACAAACAAATTTAAGATAATTGCCCACAAAAACTGAGGAATTTCAATAACTCGAGGATCCGATAAAAACTGCTTCAAATAGCGACGTACTGCGGGTGCAGTCGGCTCATCAGGGGTACCAAGGTTTACCAATAAAACAGCAATACGAGGGGGATTATTCGGTTTCATAGTATGAAAAATGTCCTTTCTGAAACATTTGAACGAGCGAGAATAAAGCGTTCTATGATAATTTAAACCATATTTGATTATACAATGACGTTCATAACTCATAGTTTAGGGTCTGTGAGTGTACCATTATATTCAGCGAACTACTAAACGGTTACGGCGTTAACCAAGCTAAGCCTACATGAGTAGTACTTGTAATCGGTTGCCTTGTGACCATTTTAGACTTCTTTGAATAAAGTTGATGCTATTTTGACTATACTGAGCTCATGCTTTAATAAGTATGTTATACGTTAGTCTTTCTATATAGGACTTTTCTATCTATACAGACTTTGTTTAAGTGTGTTGGCTTAGGTATATCGGCTCAGTTACTACAGAAGTAAGTTGTACTTATTCGTCCTTACCCCTAAAATAGCAAAAGCCATATCCTTTTACTTTCATTATTCGTATAGCTAGGGGCTGTATCATAAGGTTTGGCGGTTCTAACCTCTTTAAAAGCCATTGAAGGAATTATCAACACACACGAAGCAAATATCATAATTGAGGTAATTTTGAGTACCCTTTCAAATTTAAGTGCAAAAGCGACACCGACAGATCCAAAACTTGCTAATTCTGTGGGTATTGTTACCCCGCAGACGATGCATTTCGATACCCCGTTAACTTTAGAATGCAATCGTACTTTACCAAAGTTTGATCTCGTTTATGAAACTTATGGAACGCTAAATGCTGATAAATCAAATGCAATCTTAATATGTCATGCGCTCTCTGGTAGCCATCATGCGGCAGGATGGCACAGTGAAGACGACAAAAAACCAGGCTGGTGGGACAACATGATTGGCCCAAACAAAGCTATCGATACCAACAAATATTATGTGGTTTGTTTAAATAACATTGGCAGTTGTCATGGCTCGACAGGACCAACTACCATCAATCCAGAAACGGGTCAGCCTTATGGGCCTGACTTTCCACTTATTACAATCAAGGACTGGGTATATACGCAAGCTCTATTTTCTGATCGATTAGGTATTGAGACTTGGTATTCGATTGTGGGTGGCTCGATGGGCGGCATGCAGGCACTACAATGGTCAGTTGATTACCCCAACCGTTTAAAACGCTGCATTATTATTGCTAGCACGCCCAAATTATCCGCGCAAAACATTGCTTTTAATGAAGTTGCGCGTCAGTCGATATTGTCAGACCCGGATTTTAATAAGGGTCGCTATTTAGAAGTAGGCACCTATCCGCGTCGTGGGCTTATATTGGCACGTATGGTTGGGCATATTACTTATCTTACCGAAGATGCGATGAAGTCTAAGTTTGGGCGTGATTTAAAGTCTGGTAAGTTTATGTATGGCTATGATGTCGAATTTCAGGTTGAAAGCTATTTGCGCTACCAAGGTGAGCGCTTTAGTAAAAATTTCGATGCCAATACCTATCTTTTGATGACCAAAGCCTTAGATTATTTCGATACCAGTCGAGATTATGTTGAGGATGAAAGTTTGACTGACCAGCAAGCATTAGAGCAAACGCTAGCCCATACCCAGTGCCAGTTTTTGGTCGTGTCATTTACTACCGATTGGCGTTTTGCACCAAGCCGTTCTGAAGAAATTGTCGATGCCTTGATGGCTAATAACAAAGCGGTGAGTTATGTAAATGTTGATGCTCCGCATGGCCACGATTCTTTTTTATTCGACATTCCTAGGTATATGGGCGCAGTAAGTGGGTTCTTGAATGCCCCTTTATTAGATACTTTGAATCAAAAGTCATCGACACATTCGGTTAGGAGTGCCTCATATGAGAATTGATCATGAACTTACCAAACGCTGGATCAAACCCAATTCTCGTGTACTGGATCTGGGGTGCGGTGATGGCTCACTATTAGAACATATGCATAAAACGCTCAATGTGACAGGTTACGGCCTTGAGCTTGATGAAGATAAAATAAATGAAGGTATCACTAAAGGTCTTAATATTATTGAACAAGATCTAAATGATGGGTTGGCAAGATTTGCTGATAATAGCTTTGATACAGTAGTCATGGCACGAGCGCTTCAAGCGGTAAAAGAACCCGATATTCTACTACTTGACATGCTGCGTGTTGGACGAGAGGCCGTAATCACTTTCCCAAACTTTGCCCACTGGCAAAATCGTTTACATCTAGGTATTAAAGGTCTTATGCCTGTCTCAGAGGCTTTGCCCTACGAGTGGTATAACACGCCAAATATACATCTTTGCACCTTTAAGGATTTTGAAAAGCTATGTTTTGACCATGATATTCAGATTGTTAATCGATACGCCGTCACAGATTCTGGCTTTGGTACCGATAAGCGTTCAAGCCTAATGAGTAAAGTTGTAAAAAAAGCCCCTAACTTACTCGCTGAGGTAGCGATATATCGTGTGACTAAACCGCTATAGTCATGTTCATTGTTAAAGAATACGCAAAATAATCACGCTCATTAGCATCTCCTAAAATTGATTATTTTAAAAAGATAACCCTTCAACTTTGAAAGGTTATCTTTTTTTGTACTTACATTGCGTATTTTTTGAATATCTAGCTACCTCGATACGTACTATAACCATAAGGCGACAAAGTAATCGGGACATGATAATGTGCGTCATCTTCTATTTTAAAATTAACTTCAATATAAGGGTAAAAGGATTTGACACCTTGCTTAAAGAAATAGGGCGTGGTCTCAAAAATTAACTTGTACGTCCCCTCGTGACTGGCATTACCTGGCAAAAAAATCATTAACTCGACCATTTTCATCTGTTCGCTTAGCATTTAATAACGTCCAAGTGCCGTTATTTTGTTGCATCATCAGCTGAATCTTGACATTGGGAGCAGGCTTGCCTGTACTGATGTCGAGAACATGGCTTGATAACTGATAGCTGCCCTTATCCAAATCTGCAAGTGCAGGTGTTGCTAGTGACAATAAAGCGCCACTGACAGCAGAAGCCAGTAACAATCTTTTAACTGATATTTTTGGCATGCTTTTGACGGACACTTTAGGTGTGGTTGTAGCCGCCGCGTTTGGCATAGTTTTTGATATAGTTTTTGATATAGTTTTTGGCATAGGTTTAGACATAGCTTCCCTCGCTTATAAATTCAAAATAGTTAGGTAATAAAATAGTCGAATGCTAAACATCGTGTTACACATTATTTATCATATATAAAAATTAACGACATTGCTATTATTAAGATAACCTAATAATGATTATAAATAAGTCACTTACTTTCATACTTTAACAAATATTCAACTACTCATACTTTTAAATGATTTAAGACCCACCCTAGTACCTTTAAAAAAATTATTAATTCAAATTACACTGATTAAAATTTAAAATTAATAGTTATATTTTCTATAAATTAATAAAATTTAATATAAATGTTCAGAATAATTACGTAACAATTTGGTTTGAGTTTACGATTACGCAATGTTAAGCTATGTAAAACCTGTTATATATGTGTTATCTAAATCATTATATTTATTCTGATTTCAAATCTTAAACGCTATTGACGAGTATTTTCTTATTATAAAATACGCGCATTGGTTTATATTGAAGACATAGATTTAGTTTACCCATTAAGTTCACTCTATTATTAAACACAGTTAGATTTTGGAATAATCCGTATGAAACTTTTTAAAGCTGCCTTATTTACTGCCTTGTTTGCTACCGCTGGTATGGCTCAAGCTGAGCTAATTTCAAATGTACCTTTAGATACGTCTCGTTTCGAGATTATGAGCGTTAGCGATTTAACTGCTCGTGCGAATCAAGGCAATGATCATGCTCAGTTTTATTTAGCGAAGCGCTACCAAAAAGGAATTGGCGTGCAAAAAGACACACGTAAAGCCATCGAATGGTATACCCGTGCTGCCAATCAAAATATAACACCTGCTCAACTTAACCTCGGTATCATGTACGCCCGTGGCGAAGGGGTTGCGGTTAATGAACAACAAGCTCGTTTTTGGTTAGAGCGTGCTGCTAAGCGTGGTGATAATCGTGCCAGCTATACTTTAGCTTTAATCGATGAGAAGCAGCGTAACCTTGTAGATGCGTATAAATGGTATGACTTATCTGCTCGTGATGGCATGCTAAATGAAAAAGTACGTGATAAAGCCCGTGGTAAGATTGGTAAGCTTGCGTTAAACCTCTCAAACTCTGATATGGCCACTGCCCGCAGTCAAGCAGATAGCTGGTTCCAGACTCAATAGCCCTCTATGCTGATGAGCTAAACATTGCTATTAAATAGAAAACCCAGCTTACGCTGGGTTTTTTATTAAGTATGCTCTTGGCTGTGGATCTAAAGAACTAATGAATTTATCAGCTTATTATATAGTCAAAGAAGTCTAAAATGGTTACAAGGCAACCGAGTGCAAGTCCTACTCATGTAGGCTTAGCGAGGTTAACGCTGTAACCGTTTAATAATTCGCTGACTATATTTTGACTCGTTAATAATCAACACTACTTTAATACAACCTACGGGCTATTTGGTTTCATTAAACAATTCACGTCCTATCAACATGCGACGAATCTCACTTGTACCAGCACCAATCTCATACAGTTTGGCATCACGCCAGAATCGACCTAAGGGATATTCGTTAGTATAGCCATTACCGCCAAATATTTGAATACCTTCGCCAGCCATCCATGTCGCTTTTTCAGCACACCACAATATAACACTGGCGCAGTCTTTACGCACCTGACGGCTATGCCCTTCACCGCGAGCATCTAACATATCTAGGTTCTTACCCACCGTATATAAGAAGCTTCGGCCTGCTTGTAAAATGGTATACATATCGGCTACTTTACCTTGAATCAGTTGAAACTCACCAATCGGCTGACCAAACTGCTTTCGGTCGTGAATGTAGGGAACCACGTTATCCATAACCGCTTGCATAATACCCACTGGACCCGCTGCCAATACAGCGCGTTCGTAATCTAAACCGCTCATTAAGACTTTAACGCCATTATTTAACCCGCCCATAATGTTTTCTTCAGGCACAAATACATCATTAAAGATCATCTCTCCTGTATTACTGCCACGCATACCCAGCTTATCGAGTTTTTGCGCCGTACCAAAGCCCTCCATCCCTTTTTCAACTATAAATGCAGTAATACCTTTTGCACCGAGCTCTGGACTGGTTTTGGCATATACCACCATCACATCCGCATCAGGCCCGTTGGTAATCCACATTTTACTGCCGCTTAGCACATAGCCGCCGTCTTTAGCTTCAGCGCGTAGCTTCATACTGGTGACATCCGAGCCAGCACCTGGCTCACTCATGGCCAATGCGCCTATAAATTCACCACTAATAAGTTTGGGTAAAAACTTGTGTTTCTGCGCGTCACTGCCGTTGCGTTTTAGCTGATTAATACATAAGTTTGAGTGGGCGCCATAGCTTAACGCCACAGAAGCTGACGCTCGGCTTATCTCTTCCATAGCAATCATATGCGCCACGTAACCCATATCTACACCACCATACTCTTCTGGTACGGTGATACCATGCAGGCCTAAATCACCCATCTTTTCCCATAAGTCCATCGGGAACGCATCGCTGCTATCAATCTCAGCAGCTCGCGGTATGATCTCTTTTTCTGCAAAAGCACGCACGGTATCGCGCAGTGCCTGAATGTCTTCACCTAATTGAAAATCTAATCCTGGTAAACTCATAAAAATCCTTATTTGTTCATCGTCATGAAGATTAATGTCATGTTTTTAAAGGAGCGCTTAACTTAAACTGCTATTTAGCACTGTTGTTGGTTTAAAAGCGCAGTGGCTACTTTGGAGCCGTTTTTGCGCTGTAAAAAGTCGCTGATACGTTGTCCTGCAAGGGCAAGCTTTTCTAAATCAATACCGGTTTCGATACCCATACCGTGTAACATATAGACCACATCTTCGGTCGCTACATTACCTGTTGCTCCTTTAGCATATGGACATCCCCCTAAACCTGCTGCTGAAGTGTCAAATTGAGCAACACCTAAGCTTAGTGATGCCAAAATATTTGCTAAAGCTTGCCCATAGGTATCATGGAAATGACCAGAAATATGTTGTACGTCGATATATTCAAAAGCTGCTTTTAAGGCATTTTGTACTTTTATGGGGGTGCCCACCCCAATCGTATCAGCGATACCAATATGCTCAGCACCAATATCGACCAAACGCTTTGTGACATACGCGACTTGGCTCGGTTCAATCTCACCTTCATAAGGACAGCCCACAGTACACGAAATAACTCCGCGCACCTTAATACCAGCGTCTTTTGCTGCCGCTGTAACAGGAGCAAAGCGCTCAATACTTTCATCTATACTACAATTTATATTCTTTTGGCTAAATGTTTCGCTGGCTGAACCGAATATAACCACTTCATCTGGTGAAAAAACCAGCGCATTGTCAAAGCCGCGCATATTTGGGGTTAATACCGAATAGCAAACCTCTGGTCGGCGTGATTCATTAATCCGCTGCATCAGCTCACTATTGTCTGCCATTTGCGGCACCCATTTTGGTGACACAAAACTGGTCGCTTCTAACTTTTTAATACCCGCCTCAATCAAATCTTGAATAAGTTTGAATTTTATCTCAGTAGGTACTGTCTGCTTTTCGTTTTGCAGTCCATCGCGGGGGCTGACATCTATAATTTCAACGTGATCTGGATAGTTTATTGACATAACTTTATCTAATTTAGGTTTATTACAATATAATGGTACATTTGAGTGAAATACATTTAGGGTTAATACCGCTTTTGAGCGATAGCGCTGTTAGGGTTAACGTATAATTCACAAATACCATGTATCTGCTTATTCGGTATCCAATCTTAACAGCTCATCTCCATCTGCTACTAAATCACCTGGTGCGAATAACAGCTCAGCGACCACACCATCGGCCGGTGCGTTAATCGTATGCTCAATTTTCATCGCTTCAATGACTGCTAAAGGGTCGCCTTGTTTGACGTTATCACCCTCAGAAACTTTGAAGGTCACTACTTGTCCTGGCATCGGAGACTTTAAACTACCCGCCGCTTGCGTGTCACCTTCCACATGTGCCATCGCATCGATTAGGGTGATAACTCCACTACCGCTATGGGTGAATATATGTACCTTTTCACCCTCAATCCAGCTTTGAACAGTTAGACGCTTTTTGTCTAACCATAATATATAAGTATCGCCATTTGTCACTTTATATTCTATTTGACTGCTATAGACACTCTTAATATTAGTGGTATTTTGAGTAGTATCTTGAGTGGCATCAGGCAGTAATGTCATAGGCTGTGGCTTACTAACATCCTCATCTGCGCTTAGGGGTCGAATCGTTAAAGTAAGTTTACCACTTTGTTCCTGCGCCGACATATCATCTACTGGCTCACACTCACTAATGATAGCCACATAATGCTGCTCATCGCTATCATCATCATTAATTACCAGACTAAATTGCCGTGTATAGTCGCTAAACCCGCGCCAACCCCCATAGCGAGTATAGGGATCAAAACCCTGTGCATGCGCTTTATCATTATGCCAAGTTTGCTGCTCTTCATTAAGCTTATGCACAACAGCAGCCGATACCAGGGTCTCAAGCGATAATGGCTGCTGATTAAATAAGTTCTCTTTTTCCCGCTCAATCAAAGCGGTATCTAGTTTGGCTTGACTAAATGATTCGGTAGCAAGTATGTGGCGTAAAAAAGCCACGTTATTAGGTAAACCTACGATTCTAGTTTGTGCCAATGCCTGATCCAACTTTGCAAGCGCTTGGTCGCGAGTTGGGGCATGTACAATAAGTTTTGCAATCATAGAGTCATAAAAGGGGCTGATGACATCACCTTCTTCTACCCCATCATCCACCCGTACTGAACCCACTGTAAACTTTGTATGCTCAGGCTTTCGGTACGTATATAAGCTACCTGTTGCTGGCAAAAAGTCATTATCAGGGTTTTCAGCGCAGATACGCGCTTCAATCGAATGACCATGAATAGCTAAGTCTTCTTGCTTTAATGGAATCTCGCCGCCAGCTGCCACTAATAGCTGCCACTTTACCAGATCTACGCCAGTAATGGCTTCGGTGACGGGGTGCTCAACTTGTAGGCGGGTATTCATCTCCATGAAATAAAAACCCATCTCGACTTTGCCATCGGCATTTGGGCGCTGCTCAATGATAAATTCTACCGTACCCGCCCCCACATAGTTGACCGCACGCGCTGCATTAATGGCCGCAGTGCCCATTGCCTCACGCATGGTCTCATCAACCCCTGGCGCTGGCGCTTCCTCTAATACTTTTTGATGGCGGCGCTGTACCGAACAATCGCGCTCAAACAGATGCACATAATTACCATGACTATCACCAAATACTTGAATCTCAATATGACGCGGATTTAACGCATATTTTTCAAGTAATACGGCATCGTTACCGAAACTTGTAATGGCTTCACGGCGACAAGAATCCAATAGGCTAATAAAGTCTTCACTGCGCTCAACCAAACGCATGCCTTTACCGCCACCCCCGGAACTGGCTTTAATAAGTAAGGGATAGCCAATTCTGTCTGCTTCTTTATGCAAAAATTCAGGATCTTGATTATCACCATGATAACCTGGGATTAATGGCACGCCAGCAGTTTCCATCAGCTGCTTTGACTCAGACTTTAAACCCATAGCGGTAATGGCTGATGCAGAAGGCCCGATAAATACAACACTTGCCTCCTCGCAAGCTTTTGCAAACGAGGCATTTTCACTCAAAAAGCCATAGCCAGGATGTATGGCCTCAGCCCTTGTCTCCTTAGCAATTTGAATCAATAAGTCGCCCTTAAGATAACTGTCTTTCGGGGCTGAGCCGCCCAAATATACCGCTTCATCACATACACTAACGTGCTTTGCGTGTCTGTCTGCATCTGAATACACAGCTACTGTGCGTACACCCATCAGTTTGGCACTCGCAGCAACGCGGCAGGCAATCTCTCCACGATTGGCGATTAGTATCTTAGAAAACATGTTTATTCCTTTAATGTAAGCTCTTTTAATCTGGCCCTATCAGTAGATGTCTTTTATAGCATGTCGCTTAGCGCATTACGTCAATTGCTTATTAAAGACCAATAGAGGGTATATGAGAGTATCTGTAGCATGATTAAGTCGTGTCAATTGTCAACAAATAGCTTCGCTAACGTTTGGATCTGTTGGTATTAATATTGGCACTAATATTGGCATTAATATTGACATTTAAAGCAACCAATTAGGCTTACGCTTTTGTAAAAACGACTGCACCCCTTCTTTGCCCTCATTAGATGCTCTAATGTCTGCAATACCCGCTACTGTCTTTGAAATAAGCGAGTCATCAATAGTCTCACCTGCCACATTATGCAATAATTGCTTGCATACAGTGACAGCATTAGGGCTATTGTTACTAAGCTTTTTAATTATGGTTGCTATTTTTTCTTCAAGCGCATCTTGTTGGACGTATTCGTGAATAAATCCAATACGCTGAGCTTCTTTAGCATCGAACACCTCAGCCGTTAAGAAATAACGATGAGCGGCGCGTGCGCCCATTGCCCGTATAACATAAGGGCTTATGGTCGCTGGCGCTAATCCTAAACGTACTTCACTCAAACAAAAGTTTGCAGTGTCGACTGCTATCGCGATATCGCACGCTGAGATGAGTCCAATTCCCCCTGCATAAACATCGCCTTGAATAGCTGCTACCGTAGGTTTAGGACAGTCGTAAATGACTCTAAGCATCTGAGCCAACTTATCTGCATCGGCTAAGTTTTCAGTACGGGTATAATCTGCCATTGCCCGCATCCAATTCAAATCAGCACCTGCACAAAAGGCTTTACCTTGTGCCGCTAGGACGATCACACGCACCTCATCTGCAAGCGAGTTACCAAGCTGCGTAAACGCTCGGTTTAACTCTTCTATAACCTCGTCATTAAAGGCATTGCGCTTATCGGGACGTGCTAAAGTAACGGTTGCGATATAATTGCTAATCGTTACGTTTAAGGTGGACAGCTTATCCAAATCGGCGAATGAACTGGATAGCGTGTTTTTTTCAGTCATAAATATCTCATTGAGTTAAGCGTTCAATATATAAATAAAAGTCAGAAAGAGTTAATATAGTCAGCGAAATACTAAACGGTTACGGTGTTAACCTCGCTCGCCCTACAATAGTAGTACTTGCACTCGGCTGCCTTGTAACCATTTAAGATTTCTTTGATTATAGTATGTTAATAAAGGCCGTTCATGAAACAATTTAAACCGATACTTCTTAGCTTTAATGGCTTTAGCTAAACTTTAACCTGAACTTTTAAAAAAACCTTAAGGTAAATCGTAAGTTACAAGTTGAACAGTAAGTTAAATCCTAAACACACCAAATGTCGTTTCTTCAATATCTGCGTTATAAGCAGCGCTTAAGCCGAGTGCTAATACATTGCGAGTGTCGGCAGGATCAATCACCCCATCGTCCCAAAGTCGCGCGCTGGCGTAATAAGGATGACCTTGCTGCTCATACATCTCTTTATATGGCGCTTTAAAAGCTTCTTCTTCCTCAGCGCTCCATGTCTCACCTTTACGCTCAATATTGTCACGCTTTACCGTTGCCAATACCGAAGCCGCTTGATCGCCGCCCATCACTGAGATACGCGCGTTCGGCCACATCCATAAGAACCTTGGACTATAAGCACGTCCACACATACCATAGTTACCCGCACCAAAGGAGCCGCCGACAATGACTGTAAATTTAGGCACACTGGCATTGGCAACTGCCATCACCATTTTGGCACCATGACGTGCTATGCCCTCATTTTCGTATTTTCGGCCTACCATAAACCCTGTAATGTTTTGCAAAAATACCAAAGGAATTTTGCGTTTGCAGCACAGCTCAATAAAGTGAGTACCTTTTTGGGCAGACTCACTAAATAAAATACCATTATTGGCAATGATGCCCACTTTCATGCCTTCAATATGAGCAAAGCCGCATACCAAGGTAGTACCAAAGCGTGATTTAAATTCATCAAATTCACTGGCATCCACAATACGTGCAATAATTTCTCTGATATCAAATGGCTTTCGCGTATCGGTCGGGATTACGCCATATAATTCTTTAGCATCGTACTTAGGTGGTCTTGGCTCGATTTGATTTGTTACGTTTTTGGGTTCACGGTTAAGGTTACCTACGATATCCCGTGCAAGCGACAAGGCATGTAAATCATTTTGAGCGAGATAATCGACCACGCCTGATAGCCGAGTATGAACATCACCGCCGCCCAAATCTTCTGCACTGACCACCTCTCCTGTAGCGGCTTTCACCAAAGGCGGACCACCCAAAAAGATAGTGCCTTGGTCTTTTACAATAATAGATTCATCGCTCATAGCAGGCACATAGGCGCCGCCCGCCGTACAGCTACCCATTACCACAGCTATTTGCGGTATTCCTGCTGCACTCATGTTAGCTTGGTTAAAGAAGATACGTCCAAAATGCTCTTTATCAGGGAACACCTCATCTTGGTTAGGCAAGTTCGCACCGCCCGAATCTACCAAATACACACATGGCAAATTATTCTCTTTAGCAATCTCTTGGGCGCGCAAGTGTTTTTTGACAGTCATCGGATAATAAGTGCCGCCTTTGACAGTCGCATCATTACACACGATCATGCACTCTATACCATTGATACGCCCAACCCCTGCTATAACACCTGCTGCGGGGATGTCTGCATCGTACATATTAAAAGCCGCCATAGGTGCAACTTCTAAAAAAGCCGTATTTGGATCTAAGAGCCGCTCCACGCGCTCACGAGGTAGGAGTTTGCCTCGGGCAAGATGCTTAAGACGAGATCGCTCAGGCCCACCTTGAGCAATTCTTTTAAGATGGGCATGCAAGTCATCTACTAAAGCCTGCATGGCAGCCGTATTATTGGCAAATTCCTTTGAATTTGGACTCAGCTTACTGTTAATAGTGGCACTCATGTCGTCCCTTTTCTATCCTAAATGTGGATGCAATATTAAATAATGCTTTTAGTGAATCAATGTTTTAAACAATTAAAGTAGTTATGGTTGTATCCATCAGCGTGCGCATTATAAACCAAGCTCTTCGATCATCATATCTGTGATTTTATACTTTTGAATTTTTCCTGTGATGGTCATAGGATATTCTTTCACAAAGCGGTAGTACTGTGGCACTTTATAATAAGCGATATTTTCTTTACAGAACTGCTTTACCTCATCTTCTGTAAGCTCGGTGTCTTTTTTGGGAATAATCCAAGCGGCCAATACTTCTCCGTATTTTTTGTCTGGTACGCCAACTATTTGAACATCGCTAATCTTCGGATGACGATATAAGTAATTCTCTATCTCAACAGGATAGATATTCTCGCCCCCTCTGATTACCATATCTTTACTGCGTCCAACAACTTTAATATAGCCATCTTCATCCATTGTGGCGAGGTCGCCGGTATGCATCCAGCCGTCTTGAATGGCTTGTTTAGTTTTAAATCGGCTGCCCCAATAGCATTTCATTACCGAATAGCCTCGGGTTAATAACTCGCCCGTTTCTCCAATTGGTACCACCTCACCAGATTCTGTATCGACGATTTTAACTTCGATATTGGGCTGCACCAATCCCACAGTAGATACCTGCTTATCAAGCGGCGTATGCTTATTGGTTTGACAAGAGACAGGGCTGGTTTCTGTCATACCGTAGGCGATGGTCACCTCATCCATGTGCATCTCATCAATCACACGGCGCATGACCTCAATTGGACAGCTTGATCCTGCCATAATGCCGGTACGCAGCGTTGACAGATCGTATTGATTAAACTCTGGATGATCTAACTCTGCGATAAACATCGTCGGCACGCCGTGCAGAGCGGTACATTTTTCTTTTTCAACGGCCTTGAGTACGCTTAAGGGCTCAAACCCATCGTTGGGATAAACAATACAGCCACCATGTGTCATTATTGCTAAATTCCCCAGTACCATACCAAAGCAGTGATATAGTGGTACAGGAATACATAAGCGATCGTCTGAACTTAAGTCCATTGCCTCGCCGATAAAATAACCATTGTTTAGAATATTGCGGTGAGTTAAAGTAGCGCCTTTTGGCGTTCCTGTTGTACCACTTGTAAACTGGACGTTAATTGGATCTGTGTTTTTTAGCTGTGCTTGGCGCTCTGCCACTCGTGGGTCGTTAGCGTCCCCTTCTTGCATCCATTCAGAGAACTTTTGCATAAAGCTGAACGTTTCGTCAGTGTCCTGCTCGTCAATCCAAATGATGCGTTCTACTGTAGGAATTTCAACCAAATCTAACTGAGTATACGTTTTATGATATATCTCAGGACATAATTCACGCACAATATTGGCATAATCACTCGTTTTAAAATGTCGCATGAGTACCAGTGCCGAGCACCCTAACTTATTAAGCGCATATTGCAGCTCAAAGCTTCGGTAGGCTGGATTTATATTGACTAAAACAACCCCGACTTTAGCCGTAGCTAACTGCATGAGCAGCCATTCAGCATTATTATGTGACCAGATTCCGACGCGATCGCCAATCTCTAATCCCATTTCTATCATAGCACTGGCAAGCTGATTTACTTTTTGGTGTAGCTCACGATAGGTCCAGCGGATGTCTTGGTGACATACCACCAAAGCTTCTTGGTCAGGATATTTGGCTACGATGGCATCAAAGAAGTCCCCAATGGTCGCTTCGATTAAAGCCGTTTTTGGGCCTGCATCATGGCTAGTATTTAGGGGGGCATTAGCAGATTTAGCACCCATGCTAATACTGGGTATTTGGCTAAAATCTAGTGAAGCATTAGCAGTAGGTAATGAGGGGGTAGAATGGGTATTACCAATCATAACGAATCCTTTCGCTTTAATTATACGTTGACACGCAACAGTCCTGTTATAGGCTAGACACTGCTATTCATACCAACACGTTGACTTAATTCCATTTAATAAACTTATTTATTCTATTTAAACTTCTTTATACTAACTATATCTATTCAAAAACTATCAGCAATACTTATTTATCTAAGTCAGTTATTTCAGAATACAGTTGTTAACTGTTTGTAGTTTAAATCTTCATAACAACCTGTGTCAAATAAAAGAAAATATCAGTAGTCATTTTTAAATTTAGCCATATATCTTTTAATTCTGGTTAGCGTCATATGTCTATACTTCTACCAAAATTAGATGCAGATATTGAATAAAAGTCGTCTCACCCCATATAAATAAAACTGTATATTTATCGGATAAATTTATGACTCAAAATAATAACACTCAAAATTCTATGTCTAAAAAACCTATGTCTGAAAACCCTATGTCAAAAAACGATGAGACTGCAACCGCAAATGATTTACGCCAACGCTTTTTTATTGAAGACTCCCCTGTGCGTGGAGACGTTGTTCGTCTACAACAAAGCTATGCCACCATTACCGCTCAGCGTGACTATCCAGAATCTATAAAACGATTACTAGGTGAAATGCTAACTGCGGCAAGCTTGTTGATCGGTACCTTAAAAATCGATTGTACGCTATCCATTCAATTGCAATCATCTGATGAAACCTCATTATTAAACTGGGCAATGGCAGAATGTGACCAAAGTGGCATAATTCGGGCGCTCGCAAGCTGGAAACATGATACCGAAGAGCAGCAGCAAGCATGGTCTCACAAAACCACGGCTAATGAAGCCTTTGCTGAGCTTGGCGACTTAGGTAAAGGGGTGATGTTTATTAATATCCAGCCTCGTCAAGGGGAGGCTTATCAAGGTATCGTTGAACGTGGTTATGATAATCTTGCCGAATGTTTGGCTCATTATCAGCTACAATCGGCGCAAATCCCTTCACTCATTAATTTGGCATGTGATGGGTTGCAAGCGGGCGGAATTTTAGTGCAAATGCTGCCTCGTACTGCTGATGAACTCTACGAAGTTGAACAAGATGAGGCAGCGGGTATTGATGATGACTTATGGACACGTTTAACCCTATTAACACGTACGGTTAAGTTTGAAGAATTGACCACTTTGGATGCAAGCGAAATTATCTATCGTTTATATAATGAAGAAAAAGTCGTCGCACCAAGCCCTGTATCGCTTGAATTTGGCTGTACCTGCTCTCGTGAAAAGTGCGAAGCGGCATTACGCCAACTGGGTCAAGCCGAAGCGAATGACATCATTGAAGAACAAGAAGGTTTATTTGAAATGGACTGTTCATTTTGTGGTTCAGTTTACAAATTTGATCAATCAGATGTTGAAGAGATCTTTAGTTAATATAGTCAAAGAACTTTAAAGTAGTCACAAGGCAACCGAGTGCAAGTACTACTAGGGTAGGCTTAACGAGGTTAACACCGTGACTCTTTATAAGTTCGCCGACTATAGCTGTTCATAATTAATAAAAGCATCAAGCCCTCTAATGTATAGACATTAGAGGGCTTGTTAGTTTAAAATTTTATGGTTGAGCAGACTTTTGACTGAATATAGATAGTCGAGTCGATTGATTGATTGACTGATTGATAGACAGTTAAATTAATGGACAGTTAAAATGATTGACTGTTTAATTGATAGACTGTTTAAATGATAGGCAGTTAAATAGGCTCTCTAATGAGCTGATAGGGATAAGACTGAACCCGAAATTCCATGGAAAAATCGCTTTTACCATTATCTTCAAGCCATGCCACCACTTGATCATGAACGCGCCTGTCATATTGAAGATTGATATGATTGACTTCATAAAAGACGGCTTTATGCCCTTCTGGTACCACCAACGTATGCTCTAACGAGTCTTCACCTAATGCTGATTCCACTGAGACCAAACCGTCACCTACCAGACTTGTCGCTCTTGAATCATACAAGCCACCAACAATATTACCCGCTATAAAAAAAGCATTAATGTGTTTGGGTAATTTAACCGGATGACGGAAATCTTCTGGAAGCACATCACGTTTATCTAAGTGCATCCAATCTTCATCACAGACACTGCCGTGACGCAAATCTATGATACCGGCACTACGAATGCTTCCTAAACGTGATAAAGAGCCTGCAAATGGCACACTGCCTATAATATCTAATACATGCGCCCCAATACGCTCGAGCACCGCGCCCTGATGTGGTGAGCCAATAGTCACTAGATTGCCAATTCTTTCGTACCAGTTTAAACCCAGCTGATCAGCATAGAACATAGCGCTACGGGCGACCAAGCCACCCATGCTATATCCCACCAAATCAATCTGAGTGATGTCAGGATTTCGATCGACCAATTGATGAAGTAGATACGCCAAACACCGACCATTTTGCGATATACGGCGCCCTGTATTGTAATCTAAATATAAAATGGTGTCCTGCGGCATTGCTTTTGCAATGTTCTCACCAAGGCTATCTTCTTGACACGGATGCCAAGATGAATAACTTAGGCATAGCCCATGACACATAATAATGATACGACCTGACAACTTATGACTGTTGCTATGAATTTGACCATATCTGTCATAAAAACTAATAGGTACCGCAAGTGGATTATTGAGACGAACGAGATGATCCCCCATCACACCATTCAAAACATTGACAAAAGATTTGAGCACATCGGGCAAAGGCTTGACACGACGTTTAGAGATGCCTTTATAAAATTTGGAGCCTGATGAGGTTAAGCGGCTGCCCGTATGATGCATAGAGAAACGTACAAGATTATAAGCCTGTCGGGTTACGCCCCTTTGCCATCGACTGCGATGATGATCATTAAATCTACCAAAAGGTCGTAAGAGGATTTCAGAATGAATGTCTTCTATAATTTTGGTGACCTCAACCACGCCAGTCACCATGAGCTGACCTAAGCCTTCAAACAAATCATTTAGAGTAACAGGATCGTCTTTTATTGATGCGCAGCTGTCCATTAACGAGTACGAAATTTCATCGACATAGAGATAGTCTAATTCGTTAAGCTTTTCAGACAGTTCGTTTAAATAAATAGGGTCACCATGAGTTATCAAATCACACTTTGCATATTTAGGGTATTTTCCACGTTTTGCGTATCTTTCGTGCTTAGTGTCGTTTTCACCAAATTTAAGTTTAGACATGACTTCATATTACCCAAATAATTAAGTATTAAATAGTATCTATTATTTAAGTAAATGTATAAAGCTCAAATGTAACCTCAAAGTTATCTCGTTGTGGTCGGCTTTAACTAAATATAATGTAGCGACCTTAAATGCAAATCTCATAATCAGTTTTAAGTATCTCTTTTAATATTTAGCTTTTCGTTTTGTAAGCATTTATACACTAAAAGCTTTATTTTTAAAGTACAGTAGTTTGCCATTCATGTGAATTTAGCTTTAATAATAGACTATCTCCACGTTGCAATACGCCCACCCCACTTGGTGTACCCGTCATGATAACATCACCAGCCTGTAGACTGAACGCATAACTAATTTCACTTAGCAGCTCATATATGGGAAATAACATTAATTTTGTATCCCCGTCTTGAGTGAGCTTATCATTGATAAAAAGCTGATACCGTAAGCGGTTTAAATCATTAAAATTATCAGCTGATACCCAATCGCATAAGATACAGGACCCATCAAAGCATTTGGCACGCTCCCACGGATGACCTTTTGCCTTTAAAGCACTTTGTAAGTCTCTCAATGTCAAATCCAGTCCTAGGGTAACGGCATCAATTAACCCGTCAATGGATTTCACGGTATCTACTGACGCTGAATTCAGCGGTTTTGCGATACGCAAACATAATTCGGCTTCGTAATGAACCTCATAAGTAGTATCGCGAGGGGTATCTACTACTTGACTCACAATAGGCTCATCAATACTGATCACGCTAGAGGCGGGCTTGATAAACAAAATGGGTCGTGTCGGCACCTCATTGCCAAGCTCTTTAGCATGAGCAGCATAATTACGGCCAACGCATAAGACTTTGCCGATAGGGGTAGATTCAGTTTGAGTAGACAACTGTTTATCCTTTTAAGTTAAGTGTTCAAATTTGAAACAGACGTAGACTTTATAAGGTCGATAAACCACTTATAGAATTTTGACTTAGGGTTTATTGATTGATACATGTAGATATTCGATTTATAGCTCGCTACTTAGGTTACTCAAACTTATAAAGCAATACAAGCACAAAAAAACCAGCCTATAAGCTGGTTAATTAGTTTAACGAATGGAGGGTAACTGAGTGACCTAATTTAATGCATGGGAAGTTAATACATGGGTTAGGGTACAGTCGTCGTCATCACCTCTGGTGGCACATAGCTCATGTAACGGTTAAAACGCTTCTCGGCTAACTTGAATATGAATAATATAATCCAAGTTAGTACTAGATAAACAATACCTGCGGCAAAATACAATTCCATATTCGTATAAGTCACGGCACTGATTGTTTTGGCAACACCCGTGATGTCTAATAAGGTTATTGTCATTGCAAGCGCGCTACCTTTGAGCATAAAAATAACTTCATTACTATAAGCTGGCAACATAATCCCAAAGGCTCTTGGTAAAATAATACGCTTAAACTTTTGCGTATTAGACATTCCAATGGCATCGGCAGCTTCCAATTCACCTTCAGGTATGGCCAATATGGCACCGCGAATAATCTCAGCAATATAGGCGCTTGTATTTAATGTAAAAGCAATCGTTGCGCACCAAAAAGCATTTTTAAATACAGGCTCCCACAAAAATGAGTTTTTGAGAAAATCGAACTGCTGAAACCCGAAATAAATCAGATAAATCTGAACCAGTAAAGGGGTACCGCGAAAAAAAAATATATATAAAAACGCCAGACTTTTTAAAAGCTTATTATTCGATAAGCGCATTAGTGCGAATATAAAACCTAAGAACAAACCGATGACACCGGACAACACCACCAGCTCAATAGTGACAACTGCGCCCCCTAAGAGATCAGGGAACGATTCAAATATAACTTTCCAGCTCCAGTCCATATCGTCGCCCTACTCTTTAATGAGATTAATAGGAAAAAAGGAGGACGGCTTATTTAGCCGTTTGGCATATCGTGCAGCTGGGTTTGCACGCCATTCAAGGAACATAACAATACCAGTAATAATTACGGTCAGCCCTAAATAGATTAAAGCCGCTGCCATGTAAAAGGTGAATGAATCCTGAGTAGCTGCTTTACCGCGATTAGCCTGAAAGATAATATCTTGTAAGCCCACTACTGATACGAGTGCCGTATCTTTTAATAACACCAAAAATAAGTTACCTAAACCTGGTAAAGCAAGTTGCCAAAACTGCGGCATGGTTATTCTAAAATATATTTGAATAGGACGCATACCTATCGCTTCAGCAGCTTCACGTTGACCTTCTGGAATCTCTTGCATGGCCATCCGAAACACTTCGGTTGCATACGCACCAAACGCGATAGAGAGGGCTAGAACGCCAGCAATAAAAGGACTGAAATCATGATATTGATGGTAACCAAGCTTATTTAAAAGAGCATTTAATAGAACAAAGCCGCCATTATATATAAACAGCACCAATAGTAACTCAGGTATACCCCGCATGGTTGACGTATACACCGTTGCAAGATTGCGCAATATCCAGACATTGGAAAGTTTCGCAGAAGCACCCAATAAGCCTAATATCATGCCAAAAAACAAACTTACTACAGCAAGTTTAATAGTGACAAGTGCGCCACTCAAAAGTAATGGCCCAAAACCTTGCAAATCCATCACGTCATTCACACCTTCATTATGTTAAAAATAATATAGGCCGGCTAAAATTCAATATTAACCGGCCTATACGAATATGAGTAAAGGTCACCGGTTCTCTACCTTGTTTGAAAAGACAACATACCGATTGATTAAGCTAGAATATAACTACCCATATTTTAAATTAACATTTTAATCCTATTTTAAATATTAGAAATACTGACCTCTGATTTCGTCATATTTACCGCTCTCTTTAACAGAGGCAAGCGCTTCATTAAACTTCTCTCTTAATGGATCTTCTTTGCGCACAGCAATACCAAAATTATCGTCATTATCTATTTCATCTCCGATAATTTCGTAATTTGTCTTGCCATCACTTAACCAGTTTACAACAGGTGCGGTATCAGAAAGAATACCATCTAAACGACCCGCTTCTAAATCTAAGAAAGCATCGCCAATGGTGTCATATAATTTTGCATTCGTATTCGGTAAGTTATCGCCCAACCACTGTGCGGCAATAGTTGCACGTTGAGTGCCTAGGGTAAGTCCTTCTAAAGACGTCTTATCTTCAGGATTTAAATCTGACCCTTTTTCAGCAACAAATACCAAAGAGTTTTCAAAATAAGAATCAGTAAAATCTACCTGCTCTGCGCGTTCTGGCGTGATAGACATGCCCGCAATGACTGCATCATACTTACCATTTTTTAGTCCTGGGATAATACCGTCCCAATCTTGAGCCTGTAGCTGGCAGTTTGCTTGTATCTCGTCACATAGCGCATTAATTAAGTCAATATCGAAACCAACTAAATTACCGTCACTGTCAGTTGCATTAAAGGGAGCATAGGCGCCTTCCGTAGCAATGCGAATGGGTTCTTGAGTGCTCATCTCAGTAGTTGCATCTGTCGCCACTTCTTCAGAAGTTGTTTGCTCAGTATTGTTACAGCCTACTAATAACGTCATTGATAGGCCAGTCGCTAAAGCGATGGCTGATTTGACTAGCGTATTGAAACCAGTCTGTGTCGAAGTGTTTTGCATTTGGTACTTCCTTTTAATGTTAAAAATGCCCAGTAATTACAAGTTATCTATTTTGGCGTAGAGAATTTAAATGTGAAGCTAATAATTAAATTCTATAAACAACTCAGCTTTGCAATAGCATTATTTAATTACAGTTTAAGTATTCTAACAGCATTAATTTCATACTAACTGAAACTTATAGCAATAAAGTCTTATCGGCTGTTGACAAAAATAATACCCGAGCAATGTCATAAAAACAAATATTTTATTGCGTAAACCTAATTTTAAAGGTTTCAATTGCAAATGAATTCTATTATAGGCGCTTAATTTTTACTTTTTTACAAAAATAACGTTATTAGATTTAAATCGTATTTGCGTCTGCTCTATGCGATGCCATAAATTCACGCACTCTGGTTGATTTGGGATTATCAAAAACTTGTTCAGGAGTTCCCATCTCTTCTATACGCCCCTCATGCAAGAAAACAACTTTAGACGACACATCACGAGCAAAGCGCATTTCATGCGTCACGATTAACATGGTACGGCCTTCAGCAGCCAACTCACGCATAACCGCCAATACTTCATTCACGAGCTCTGGGTCAAGGGCTGAGGTTGGCTCATCAAATAACAGTACTTGCGGCTTCATAGCTAGGGCACGAGCAATGGCCACGCGCTGACGCTGTCCACCCGATAAGTTATCAGGGTAGGCATCTTTTTTATCGTGAAGTCCTACCTTTTTTAGTAATGCCTCTGCTTCTTGAATCGCCTCACTCTTTTTCATTTTTAGAACTTGGGTTGGCCCTTCAATGATATTTTCCAAAATTGTTTTATGTGGCCACAAATTAAAATTTTGAAATACAAATCCTACCCGTGCTCTCAAACTTTCAAGCTGCGCACGGTTTTTGGCTTGAAGCTCACCTGACTTACTTGGGACGAGGTCAAGCGTCTCATTACCTAAGGTAATCGTGCCTTTATTGGGCTTTTCAAGTAGATTAATGCAGCGAAGCAGTGTGGACTTGCCCGAGCCTGAAGAGCCCAGTATGGAGATAACATCACCATCATAAGCAGTTATCGACACTCCTTTTAATACCTCAAGCGATCCATAGCTTTTATATATATTTTGCAAATCAAGGGCAACAGGTCGATCTGAAGTAGCATTTGACATAAAGGTGAACGGTATCCGATATTTGATATTATGAATTTAAGCAGGCGCATTATAACCCATAGTTTTTAGACTGACATACAGCTTAATTAAGTATTAAGCCATAAAAAAGCAGTCATACCTGATAGACTTCTATACCAAATATGGTATAGGCAGTTATATGCCTTGCTATTAAGGTATATATTGTCTCTTAAAACCTATTAAATAAGCAACTAATTATATAAGCAGTTAAATAAGTAACCTATATAAATAAGCTAATAGATAAGCAACTAATTTAGCGCAGTACCTTTACCTGACTATTAAATTCAATCACGTATAAAGCTATAAGACCAATGCATATGCAAACCTCGCCTAGACAGTCATACATGCATTGGTCGCATTTTATTTAGCTGACATCATACACGATGTTCTAAACCTAAAAATTTAATACTTAATAGGTGGATACGTGCTCTTCTTGCTCAGTACCATCTAGTATTTCGGCATCGTCCGCTGAGTCAAGTTGTTCTTCTTGAGCCGCTAAACTCTCTTCACTTGCCTCAACATCTGGATCTGCAAGCTCAATGTCATTGTCATTGCCAATATGCGTACTGTCTGTATCGTTAGATTCAGTTTCAATAGTTTGAGACTCTTCGGCTTCGGCACCTTCAACCTCGGCTTCCTGCTCAGGGCTGCTACATGCAGAGATACCAAGTGTTAGAATACTCGCTGCTAATACCTGCGCAATAAGTGATGCTTTAAAGTTTTCCATATGAGTACCTATTCATTTATATTGCACTTAAATTTATCTTAAACTAAGTTATTTGTGAGCTTAAAGCACTGGGTACTTAAAGCTTTTATAATGAAGTGTCTGTAACTTATTTACCAGTCATACATAATTTACCAGTCATACATTAATTTCAGTCATACATTAATTTCAGTCATATATTAAAAGCTATGCACTGAAAATCATGTAATAAAAGATATGTAATAAAAGAATTATAGACATACAAGCACTATTATAAACCATCCTTTCTTAAAGTTGTTTCTCACTAACTCATAGTTTCTTGCAAATAGCTAATTAATAACGGCTACTTACTTAAGTTACTACTAATCTTTAACATGCAAAAGCAGAATTTAGTAATGCTTTGTGAGCGTATGTCCTTGAGTATAAGTTTGCCAGTATCAGTGTGGGTCGCAAACCGCTTTACTAATATCTCTATCTGCTTTATGTTATAACAAAAGTTATCTTATCTTTATACTTTTCTTCATCTATTAGGACACTGTAAATGGGACAGAACATAAAGGATATCAAACAATACATGCAGCAAGTAGGCAAACAAGCTAGAGCTGCCTCAAGAGAGCTGGCTGCTGCGAGTACGGGGGAAAAAAATAACGCCCTGCTTTGCATATATGACAAATTGCAAGCCGCTAAATCTGACATTTTGACTGCCAATAAAATCGATATGGATAATGGTCGTAGTAATAATTTAGAATCCGCCTTACTTGATCGATTAGAATTAACAGACGCACGCTTTAAGGGCATGTTACAAGGCTTAAAAGATGTCTCAAATCTGCCAGATCCTATTGGTGAAGTTACGGATATGACGTATCGCCCTTCTGGCATACAATTGGGTAAAATGCGTGTGCCATTAGGCGTGGTCGGTATGATCTATGAATCTCGCCCCAATGTGACCTTAGAAGCTGCTTCGTTAGCTTTAAAATCTGGTAATGCCATTATCTTACGCGGCGGCTCTGAGGCATTTGAGTCCAATCAAGCTATCGCCAAGTGTATCATAGAGGGCTTGAAAGAATCAGGTTTGCCAGAGCATGGCGTTCAAGTATTGCAAACTACCGATCGAGCTGCTGTGGGCGAATTGATTACAATGACTGATTATGTTGATGTGATTGTACCGCGCGGCGGCAAGGGTCTTATCGAACGTATTAGTAATGATGCAAAAGTACCCGTTATTAAACATTTAGACGGAAATTGTCATACCTTTATAGATAGTGATGCAGATCCTAAAATTGCTATTGATGTCAGTGTCAATGCCAAAACACACCGCTATGGCACCTGCAATACGATGGAGACGCTATTAATAGATAAAGATATTGCAGAATCTCTATTACCTAAAGTTGCCGAAGCCATTGTCGAGGCGGACGACGCCATGCAGCTTCGTCTTGATGCCGTATCGATGACTATCTTAGATGATAACCTAAAGCTGTCAGGTCATTTGAGTGACGCTAATGATGCGGACTGGGATACGGAGTATTTGGCTCCTATATTAGCTGTTAAGATTGTCGAGGACATAGATGAGGCCATTCAACATATCAATACGCATGGTAGTCATCATACCGATGCTATTATTACGGACAATTACACCAAATCTCAACGTTTTATTCGTGAGGTCGACTCTTCAAGCGTTATGATTAATGCTTCAAGCCGATTTGCAGATGGTTTTGAATATGGCCTTGGCGCAGAAATTGGTATCTCCACCGATAAGATTCATGCTCGTGGTCCAGTCGGGCTTGAAGGATTAACGTCGCAGAAGTGGATTGTTTATGGGCATGGCGAGGTGCGTAGCTAAACTTATAACTTAATATAAAAATCACGAGACCTATAAATGCCAGTATAATCTGGCATTTTTTTGATTGATCCAATTATTTTATAGCATCATACAGTGTGAGTTTTATCAAAAATATATTGTTACTAAAATATTGCTAATGGTGACAATTAAATCTAATATTTTTGATATCGTTACGCGTATAAAGTAATAAGAGGTATCCGTTATGATGATGTTTTTAGTAATATTGGTCGTGTCTAGCGCATTGATAGTGGGTGCACTATGGGGCGTTTATGGCAAGCTCCCAGACTGGATGCAAGGCAACCTTTTAGCAATAGCAGGTGGCGCGCTGATGCTAGCGGTCGCCTTAGAGATGTTGCAACCTGCAATATCAGAAGGTGGGCTACTAAATGCTGTTATATTCACCATGATTGGTGCAATGGTATTCACAGGTGTCGATTATCTAATTGATGAAAAGATGGACAGTAGCGGCGGTGGCGGTCTTTTGGCTGCGGTTACTTTAGATGGTGTGCCTGAGAACTTAGCGTTAGGCGTCTCTTTAATTAGTGGAAACCCAATGCAAGTGGCTGCATTAGCAGGATCTATATTACTATCTAACTTACCAGAAGCAGCGGGCGGCGCAAAACAAATGAAAGAAGGCGGCGCTAATAAAAAAACCATCATTTTAATTTGGATAGGCGCCGCAGTGCTATTGTCAGTCGCTGCTATATTGGGTAATTTACTACTTAGAGATGTATCAAAGTCCGCTTTAAGCTCTATCGACTGTTTCGCCGCTGGTGCTGTCATCGCATCATTAGCCACCGAGCTATTCCCTGAAGCTTTCAAAAAAGGCAACCACTGGGCTGGTATTAGTACTGCAATTGGTTTGGTAATAGCCTTAGCGCTTAATCAATTAGGTGGTTAAATAATTAGCCACTATCTTAAGGTTATATTAATCTTTGGGATTATATCTATTTTGTTTACCTACTATTTTTATGCCAATCAACGCCCATACTATTCATTGCATTTAAAGACTGTTGTTTAGGCACTGGTATTCTTTTTTAAACGCAGCTTTTTAAACTTAACTTTTCAGACATAGCTTTTTAAACATAGCTATTTAAAACACGGTTATAAGGACGACTGCTTCATGCAAAGTGGTAAGATAAAGTATTGGAATGAGGACAAAGGTTACGGATTTATTGACGTCGACTCTCAGTCTGAAGACGTCTTTTTCCATATCAGTCATTCAAGATTAGAAGGGCCAATACAGGTAGGTCAGCACGTCATATTTAATAGTGAGCGCGACGAGCAAAACCGTCTTAATGCAATCGAAGTTACAAATACAGAGTTTGACTTATCATCTGACTCTGCATTAGGTTCACATAAGGCTTCTACAATCTTAGATACTCAGTCTACTCATAAGACCTTAAATAGCAGTCAGCTCAATAACCGCCAAACTAATAGCTACGGCGCACACAGTAATAGAGCCAAGATTCATGTAGCAGACAAAAGCTGGCTATCACGATTGATGACGATCATAGCGATTGTAGCTGTCGCCATATATGTCTTTGGTGATTTAAATCTTAGTAACACGTCCGCAAGCGATAATCCTTCAAATATTACACAATCATCATCTGTAGGTTCTGACAGCTCAAGCACTTACCCAGCTATCAAAGAGGATGATGGGTCTATTGAAGTTACTGGTATAGAAGTTACTAAAACAGATATCACTGGAGATGCACAAGTTGACCAGACGATTGCCTTGATTCAACAAGGTGGACCTTACCCCTATCCTCGTAAGGACGGTTCAACTTTTTATAATCGAGAAGGTCGCTTGCCTAACAAGCCTAATGGGTATTATCGAGAGTACACGGTACCTACGCCAGGAGTATCACATCGAGGAGCACGGCGTATCGTCACGGGTGGTAATCCGCCTACCGTATATTATCTAACCGTAGATCACTATGACAGTTTCAAACCACTCAAGGTCGATTAATATGACACAAGCGATTCATTTTATTCCAAAGCATCCTCATATGATGGATACTATACCCGCAAACGCTAAATTGTTACCATTAACAAATGAGATAAACAAACAAACCTTATTAAAAGCGCTTGATGACGCTTGTGATTTTCCCAATTACTTTGCACACAATTGGGATAGCGCATGGGACTGTTTGACCGACAGTGATGTTGAAAACTTAAGCTTAGATTTGACCGCCATCAATAATATAAATACCGAAGACTTCAATGTATTTAAAAACATGATTCAAGATGCATTCCAAGACTTTGGAAAGCCCAAGCTGTGGGTAATCGTAAATGAAGAGCCTAATAGATGAACCTAATTAGTAATAGAGGTAGAGTCAGATAACCATAAGTTTATATTAGGTGTGAATCAAATCTGTAAATAGAATCTTTGAATAGCATTTTTTAAATAACTTACTTGAATAACTGCTTTAAAAAGTCTCTTCACATAAGGCTGAAATAACATAAAACCCCATGGCTTAACAACACTCCACATTATTTATAGACGACTTATCGTTAATTATTAAACTATAATAATCCATATTTTTAATCTTCATGTGGTAACACGTATAAAAAATAGAAAATATATGTAATAAGGATCGACTTATGGATGTTACTTTGAATGGCTATTACACCCTTATATTAGCCACTTTGGTCTTATTATTAGGACGTTTTTTAGTAAAAAGAATAAAGTTTTTAGAGGACTTCAACATCCCAGAACCCGTTGCGGGTGGTCTAGTTGCTGCGGTGATTGTTTATGTCCTCAATCTAATCTGGGGCTATAGTTTTAACTTTCAGCAAGAGCTACAGACAGCTTGTATGTTAATGTTCTTTGCCTCTATTGGACTCAGTGCTGACTTTGGACGATTAAAGGCTGGGGGTACGCCTTTATTGATATTCACCGCTGTAGTTTCTTCATTCATCGTCGTGCAAGACATTGTTGGTGTTTCTATGGCCTCATTGCTGGGACTTGATCCTTTATTAGGTTTGGTTACTGGCTCTATCGCCTTAACTGGCGGGCATGGTACTGCAGGGGCGTGGGGTATCACTTTGGAAGAGCAGTATGGCGTGGCGGGCGCCACCACATTAGGTATCGCAGTGGCGACCTATGGCCTTGTTGCAGGTGGCGTTATTGGTGGCCCAGTTGCTCGCCGTCTTATTAATAAATTAGGCGTTGAGCCTGCGCCAGTAAATCTTAACCCTAGTGAAACTGAGCGCCTTGCTGGACAGCAATCCCTTTATAGCACAAAGCATAATGAAGAGGATGCACACAGAAATAAAGAGATATTTGAAAAACCAGACAACATACGTCTTATTACCGCTTCTTCTACTATTGAATCGTTGGCCTTGTTTGCAGCAGCATTAGCATTCGCAGATGTTATGACCTTGCTAGGTGATGGCACTTGGTTTGATTTGCCGACTTTCGTTTGGGCGCTGGCTGGCGGCGTTATTATCCGTAACGTATTGACTTTAGTTTTTGACTTCAACATGTTTGATCGTGCCATTGATGTGATCGGTAATGCTTCTTTGAGCTTATTCTTAGCCATGGCTTTATTATCACTAAAACTATGGCAGCTAACCGATTTGGCAGGCCCTGTACTTATTATCCTAATCGTACAAACGCTGATCATGATTCTATACGTTTATCTACTGACTTTTAGAATTATGGGTAAAGACTATGATGCCGCCGTATTGTCTGCAGGACACTGCGGGTTTGGTATGGGCGCGACCCCAACTGCGATTGCTAATATGCAAGCCGTAACGGACCGTTATCTGCCATCACCTAAAGCCTTTTTGATTGTGCCTATGGTTGGCGCATTCTTTGTGGATATCGTCAATGCCACCGTACTACAAATATTTGTGAACTTACCATTTATGTAGTTGGTAGCGTCAAAGCGCTTAATAAAATTAAGGCGCTTTGATTTTATAGTTCATATCTACAATAAGCTTTAAAACAAAAACCGCCTAGCCATAAGCTAAGCGGTTTTTTTATCAAGCGTTTATACAATCTAATGCATACAAAGCAACCCAACGCATACAAGTCAATCTAATGCATACAAGGCAATCTAACGCATAAAAGCAACAACGCTAATTACTGATTGCTTTCATAAACTGGCAATTCTGCACAGATTTTCTGTACTTTCTCACGCGTCTCAGCGATTACTTTTTCATCACCACGGCTGTCTAAAACATTACAAATCCAGCCGGCTAACTCGCTAGATTGTTCTTCGTTAAAGCCGCGCGTGGTAATGGCTGGCGTACCAATACGAATACCAGAAGTCACAAACGGTGATTTAGGGTCATTTGGTACGGCGTTTTTGTTAACAGTAATACCTGCATCACCCAACCATTTGTCTGCTTCTTTACCCGTCATCTCTTGCTTCACTAAACTTATTAGCATTAGATGGTTTTCAGTACCCCCAGAGATGATGTCATAACCGCGCTGTTGGATAACTTTCGCCATCGCTTGAGCATTTTTAACCACTTGATGCTGATAAGTTTTAAAGTCATCTTGCAAGGCTTCTTTAAAGCAAACCGCTTTTGCAGCGATGGCGTGCATCAATGGGCCACCTTGGTTACCTGGGAATACAGCCGAATTTAGCTTCTTAGCTAATTTGTCATCACGAGATAAGATTAGACCTGAACGTGGGCCACGCAAGGTTTTGTGAGTGGTGGTCGTTACCACATCAGCAAAAGGAACTGGGCTTGGATACACACCTGCCGCTACTAGACCTGCGACATGCGCCATATCGACAAAGAAATATGCACCTACTTGGTCTGCGATATCACGGAAACGCTGCCAATCCACTACTTGCGAATAGGCAGAGAAGCCGGCAATAATCATTTTTGGTTTGTGCTCTTTTGCCAAACGCTCAACTTCATCATAGTCGATTAGACCGGTTTCTTCGACTAAGCCATATTGAACCGCATTGTAGTTGATGCCTGAGAAGTTCACGTGTGCGCCATGAGTTAAGTGACCACCAGCGTCTAAGCTCATACCCAGTACCGTGTCACCTGCATCAAGCAGGGCTAAAAATACTGCAGCGTTGGCTTGGCTACCGGCATGGGGCTGTACGTTAGCGTACTCTGCACCAAATAATTCTTTTGCGCGGTCAATGGCTAACTGCTCAACGATATCGACATACTCACAACCGCCATAATAGCGCTTACCAGGATAGCCTTCCGCATATTTGTTGGTTAAATCTGAACCTTGAGCTTCCATAACTGCTGGTGAGCAATAGTTTTCAGAAGCGATTAACTCAATATGGCTCTCTTGACGCTTGGTTTCTGACTGCATAGCGTCATGTAATTCTGGATCGTAATCTTTAATGCTAATATCTTTAAACATAGTATTGTCCTATAAAGTCTTTTTTTAAACGTTGTTAACGATGTAAAACGGATGCAGAACCAAACTAAGCCAACTTATTTATCAAAATTCGATAGCTAAAATTAACGGCACTCAATACGCTAAGCGATTTAAGCAGTGTTATGCCACATGTATCTTGTTTATAGTCAGCGAATTACTAAACGGTTACGGTGTTAACCATGATACGCATACATGAGCTCAGCCTATATGAACTTGGCCTATATGTATATGAACTTGGCCTACATGAATGGTACTAGTACTCGGTTGCCTTGTAACTATTTTAGACTTCTTTTTAGTCTTATTCGACTATACATGCCGTCCGTTTGCAATTAGTTAGTTTGTAATTAGTTAGTTTGTAATTAGTTAGCTTGTAATAAGTTAGTTTGCAATGTGTCGTTTGGAATTAGATAGTAAGTTTAACATGAAATTTTAAAGTCTAAAGACAAATAACCCGCAATAAGATGATGAATATTTAGGTTTCGATGATTAGGGGCTGTATATAATTGATTCATGGAACTGGCAGAGGCTATTTTTTAGGCAATATGCTATGCAGGGTAATTTTCGCAGCTGAGTCGTTCTAAGTTAGAACCGTTAATTATTGAATGTCGCGATATATTGGCAAAAAATAGCCCTGCCCCCTCTCGAGCATAGCTCTCGCCTTGCGAACGGGCAAAGCAGTGCTTTGCTCGAGAACCGTTCTCAAGGCTGATGCTAAAATTGCCCCAAACGTTGTTGTAAACCTAGCTAAGGTCCAATACGCTTCGGGCATTATCAGCGGTTTACGCCTAGTTTGGAACACAGCTTGGATTAATTGGTATAGTCGGCGAACTTATAAAGAGTCACGGTGTTAACCTCGCTAAGCCTACCCTAGTAGTACTTGCACTCGGTTGCCTTGTGACTACTTTAAAGTTCTTTGACTATAGCTATCAACAGTCCTAATTAAGCAATTCTATACTGCCCATAATATTAATTCATTGTTAAGTGCTAAAGGTTCAATAACTGTATTAAATATCCACCCCAAACCATCTATTGCTGATTTTAGTGCCATAATTACTTCTAATCAAAAAAACTTTCCAGAAAAGTTTCACTGATGACAAGTGGCCTATCTTGCCAATTGTATAGAGTTTGTCGCCTCCAGCCATTTTTAGTAAGCTTGATACTGCGCGTTTGTGGCAGTTTGTTGCGTCGTTTAAACAAGACATAGCCGATGGGCGTCCCGCGCAAGCTTTTAAGTCGTTTTGCATCCCCTTTTAAACTATAAAGTGGAAATATGCTTTGGGCAGCAACCCATTCCTGCTGCTCATTACCATATAAGCAAGTTTCTCTTATCCAAGCCATGACTGGTCGATTAAGCTGATAGCCTGTATATCCCAGCTGTTTCTTTTGCGCTAAGGTCAATGGCTGATATCCCTCATATATAGGTTTTACCTTTAGAGGCTGCCCTGCTTTGGCTTCGAGTAAGGCAGTTAATGATCCAGATGACTGTAGCCAAAACTTGGCTTGTTGAGGTAGCGCTTGTGCCATTTATTAACCTTATTTGTGTTTTTTTAAGTGGCTGTTAATGATTGGTCTTGGGATATCAGCCTTGAAATAATGGCATATTTGAGATATTAAATGGCAATGCTTCATGCGCTTGCCGGCGATACGTGAACATATAGTCTCGATCTTGCTGACAAAACTCAGCTATGGCAGGCTCAAATTGCGTATCATATATACGGTGCAATGAATAGGTTCTATGCGGTACAAACCCTCTTATTAATTTGTGCTCGCCTTGAGTACCAGGATCAAAATACTTAAGCCCTTGTGCAATTGCAAACTCAATCCCTTGGTAATAACACAGCTCGAAATGCAAGCTATCATAGTCATCTAAAGCGCCCCAATATCTACCGTATAAAGTAGCGTCCTCTTGATTGATATCATCATAAAAAAACAAACTATTCGCGACAATATCGTCATTATTATCGATGGCTTGAGCCAACATCAAGTTTGGCGCCATGGTTTGGGAGATTTGTTCAAAAAACTCAGGTATCAAATATGGGTGACGCCCTCTAATGGCATAAGTCATGGCATAGCATTTGTAAAATACCTCCCAATCTTGCTTAGTAATATGTGCGCCTGTTTTAATTTGGCACCTTAGATTCTGTTTGGCTATTTTTTTTCGCTCTGCTCGTATGTTTTTTCGCTTTTTGGCCGTGAGGGTACTCAAAAAGTCATCGAAGTCTTTAAATACTTCAGTATCAACCTCTGAATCATGTTTTAATTTTTGATTTTGCCATAAAAACTGACATCCTTGACGTTCAAGATTCTGATGGTTATAAAAAGGACTGGGTAAATCTGACAAAGTATCCATTTGCTTTTCACTAATGAACAGCCCATGCCAGCTTGAAGCTTCTATTTGGTTGGCAACATCATCTATCGCTGCAATCGCGGTTTTACAAATCTCTACCGTGAGTGGTTGATCTTGTATCAACCAAAATCTTGCACCAGATACTGGCGTATAAGGAACACTGGTGACCAGTCTTGGGTAATAATTCACCCCATAACGCGCATACGCTTCTGCCCATGCATGATCAAACACATATTCACCTTGATGATGCCCTTTAATAAATAAGGGCATTGCAGCAATGAGCGACGAGTTATTAGTCTCATCATTAGACTGCTCAGAATTAACATAATTAATGCTCTGTTTAAGGCTACTGCTCTCTTTATCGCCAATACTCTGTTTACGGCTGTTATCATTTAGACTCATGTCATTTTTATTAACGTGGTCAGATTTGTAAATTAGAATATACAACGGCACCCATCCAGACTGCTGCCCTATAGCATGTGTATCTCTTAAGGCTTGCCAGTATTCAAAGGACATAAATGGAGTGTCTGGCTGTTGCCAATTGGCTTTAGACTGCCAAGTTGTTTCTTGTACGATAGCGTAGGTATAGGTCATAGATTAAGATTTATTTTAATTATATTAGTCGTCTAGCGTATCAAATTTTATCGTTGATTCTGTCATTATTTGCAAATAAAGTCATTCAAATAAAGTCATTCAAAAATAGCCATACAAATACAATCATCCATATACGGCCATGCAAATTCTTGAATAATAGTTCAACTTGAACCTAACATTCTTATCTCAATATTCTTATCTCAATATTCTTAATCAAGCCTGATCAAAGCAGAAAATCTAACCAAACTTATTTACTAATAAAAAATACATGCTTTACCCTTTAAAAATTTATACTTAAGTATGCGTGGCTCCAAAGATGATATCTATGTTAATCACTGGTAGAATATAGGTTCAAGCGCTATGGTTAGCGTATTATGTTTATTATAATTGTTATACATAGATAGCGTTTAATAATAGTATACTTGTACACTCTATTTCTATTACACTTTATTAATATAGAAATAACTTATAAAGTTTATGTTTAAGGCGTACTCCCAATATACATTATCTAATATTAATCGCTTTATAGTCATCATTAACAATCATCACGAACAATCATAATGAATAGTCGAAAAACAAAAAAAAGCACGATGTAAATTAGGGTTAAAAGGTCTTGGCTTTAATATTGCATCTATTGTTCAACTTATATCAGATTATCAATAGGTTATATTATGTTTAAGTGTTCAAGCATCTAGTGCGTTTTGATAATAGTCAAACGGTTGAGCCTATTCATATGACAATATCGTATGCTTAATGTTGTGACAACACCCATTGATTATTTTAAGCAGTTTCAATTAACAACAAACTAAAGGAATCGAATACTATAATGCAAAAAATTATATATACAAAGACCGATGAAGCGCCAGCGCTGGCCACGTTATCTTTTTTACCAATTGTAGAAGCTTTTAGTAAAACCGCAGGTATTTCAGTTGAAACCAGCGACATATCTGTTGCAGCGCGAATACTGGCAGAGTTTCCAGATTATCTTACTGATGACCAAAAGGTGTCTGATGACTTAGCAAAGCTGGGTCGTCTGACGCAAGATCCCAATACCAATATTATCAAACTTCCCAATATCAGTGCATCTGTTGGCCAATTAAAAGCTGCTATTGAGGAGCTTCAAAGTAAAGGCTATGCCCTTCCTGACTTTCCTGAAGATCCCCAAACCGAAGAAGAAAAACAAATACTTAAGCGTTATGGTAAAGCACTTGGTAGTGCAGTAAACCCCGTATTACGTGAAGGTAACTCAGATCGCCGCGCACCAAAAGCGGTTAAAAACTACGCCCGTAAACATCCTCATTCGATGGGTGAATGGAAGCAGTGGTCAAGTACGCATGTCTCTCACATGCATCAAGGTGACTTCTATCACGGCGAACAGTCCATAACTTTAGACAAATCTCGCAATGTGCGTATGGAGCTGCTATTAGAAGATGGTACGACCAATGTTTTAAAGCCAGAGATTGCTTTAGAAGATAAAGAAATTATAGATCTTATGTTTATGAGCAAAAAATCATTGCTCAAGTTCTATGAAGAGGAAATGGAAGACTGCCGTGAAGCGGGAATTTTGTTCTCTTTGCATGTAAAAGCAACCATGATGAAGGTATCTCATCCTATCGTCTTTGGTCATGCAGTTCGTATTTATTACAAAGAAGCTTTTGAGAAGCATGGTGAAACTTTTGAAAAGTTAGGCATCAATGTTAATAACGGTATGGCGGACTTATACGATAAAATCAAAGAGCTACCCGCGTCTATGCAAGATGAAATCACTTATGACTTACACGCGTGTCAAGAGCATCGTCCTCGCTTAGCGATGGTCGATTCGTCAAAAGGGATTACCAACTTCCACTCTCCTAACGACGTGATTGTTGATGCTTCAATGCCAGCGATGATTCGTAACGGTGGTAAAATGTGGGGTGCTGATGGTAAGTTATATGATTGTAAAGCCGTTATGCCAGAGTCTACCTTTGCTCGTATCTATCAAGAAATGATTAACTTCTGTAAGTGGCACGGTAACTTTGACCCGACCACTATGGGTACAGTGCCAAACGTTGGCTTAATGGCCAAAAAAGCAGAAGAATACGGCTCACATGATAAGACCTTTGAATCTAGCGACTCAGGTATCGCCCGTATTGTAGATAACGATACAGATGAAGTGCTGATGGAGCAAGCAGTTGAGAAAGGCGACATCTGGCGTATGTGTCAGGTAAAAGATGAGCCGATTCAGGACTGGGTAAAGCTTGCCGTGACTCGCGCTCGTGAATCAGATATGCCAGCAGTATTCTGGTTAGATCCTTACAGACCTCATGAAAGAGAGCTTACTCAAAAAGTAGAGACTTATCTAAAAGATCATGATACTGAAGGTCTGCGCATTTATATCATGTCTCAAGTGCGCGCTATGCGTTATACCCTTGAGCGCGTCTCTCGCGGTCTGGATACCATTTCAGTAACGGGTAATATCTTACGTGATTATCTTACTGACCTGTTCCCTATTCTAGAGCTGGGTACCAGTGCAAAAATGCTGTCTGTGGTGCCATTAATGAAAGGTGGCGGATTGTTTGAAACAGGTGCTGGCGGTTCTGCGCCTAAGCATGTTCAACAGCTACTTGAGGAGAACCATTTACGCTGGGATTCTCTAGGCGAGTTCATGGCATTGACTGAATCATTAGAACATTTATCAAAGAATCAGGGTAATCCAAAAGCGAAAGTGTTAGCCAGTACCCTTGAAGAAGCCATTGAAAAGCTATTGATAGAAGATAAGTCACCGTCACGTAAGACTGGGGAAATAGACAACCGTGGCAGCCACTTCTACCTTGCACTTTACTGGGCACAAGAGCTTGCTAATCAAGATCAAGACAGTGAGCTTAAAGCTGAATTTGCGCCACTAGCAGAACAATTAGCTAGCAATGAACAAACCATTATGCAAGAGCTTAATGAGGTTCAAGGCAAATCTGTGGATCTTAAAGGCTATTATCTAGCTGATGAAGAGACTGCTAAAGAAGTTATGCGGCCAAGTGAGACGTTTAATAAAGCTCTTGCCTCGCTTTAAGAGGGCTTAATCTGTCTACAACACTGGCTTATATTAATGCTGTAAATCTAGCCTGTGTCTAAAGCGAGTCAGTTTATTGATAAAAGATACAGATTAAATAGCCATAGTGATCGAAAACTCGATAAAGTTATAAACACCCTAAGCGTTCATACGCTTGGGGTGTTTTTTATGACATAACCAAGATTCTATCTTTAAAATAAATCTAGCTTTAATATGAGCCTGTAATAAAAAGCAAGACACGATTAGCTACATAACGATAAGTAGTAGATACGATTCTTAAACTGATTTCAAATTCAATCTTTTAGTATGCTTAGACTATTAATTTTATAAAACCAAAAAATTAAAACAACAATGCATAAGAATTAGAAATTCATATCATCTTCATAGCCTCATAAATAGCCTAATAATCAATAAGCTGTAAACTCAATAAGTCAATCAACCCAACTTATATCAATCGCGCTATCTTTTACTCATTTTATCTATTAATCACTGTAAATTTCTAAACAATTAAGTCAAGTTATAACCATTCAATTATAAATATCAAAGGAACACGATTATTATGTCAAAAATTGTATATACCAAAACAGATGAAGCACCCGCACTTGCTACCCAATCTTTTCTACCTATTGTACAAGCCTTTACTAAGACTGCTGGTATCAACATCGAAGTGAGTGACATCTCATTGGCAAGTCGCATCTTAGCTTTGTTTCCTGACTATTTGGATGAGTCGCAACAAGTTCCTAACGCCCTTGAAGCGCTTGGTGAGCTGGTTTTAAAACCTGAAGCCAATATTATTAAACTCCCGAACATCAGTGCCTCTATCCATCAATTAAAAAAAGCCATAAAAGAGCTTCAAGATAAAGGGTATGCCCTTCCAGACTTTCCTGATGATCCTCAAACCGAAGAAGAAAAAGACATACGTGCACGTTTTGATAAAGTAAAAGGCAGTGCCGTTAACCCTGTATTACGTGAAGGTAACTCTGATAGACGGGCACCCAAAGCCGTTAAAGCTTATGCCAGATCAAACCCGCATTCTATGAAAGAGTGGTCGCCTGACTCTAAGTCGCACGTATCAACCATGAGCTTTTGTGATTTTGCTGATGATGAGAAATCACTTGTTATTGAAAAGCCCACCAACTACCGTATTATCTTTAGAGATGACGTGAATAACGTTACTGAACTTAAAGGCCCTGCTCCTTTAAAAGAAGGTGAACTAATTGATACTTCAATACTGTGCTATAGCATCTTAAAGAACTTTTTGGCCGAACAAGTACAGGATGCTAAAGATCAAGGCGTCTTATTCTCAATTCATATGAAAGCGACCATGATGAAGGTATCTGACCCTATTATCTTTGGGGAAGCTGTCAGAGTTTATTTCAAAGATCTATTTGAGAAACATGGTGAGACTTTTGATGAGATTGGCGTCAATGTCAATAATGGATTTGCACAATTGCTGTCTAAAATACAAGAGCTACCCGATGCCAAACGTCAAGAAATTGAAGCAGACATTCAAAAAATAAATGACAAAAACCCACCGCTTGCTATGGTAGATTCAGACAAAGGCATTACGAATTTACACGTTCCAAGCGACGTTATTGTTGATGCGTCCATGCCTGCAATGATACGAAATGGCGGTAAGATGTGGGGACCAGATGGTGAGCTTCATGATACCAAAGCGGTCATCCCTGATAGTAGCTATGCCGACTTATACGAAGAGACGATCAAATTTTGTAAAGAGCATGGCGCTTTTGACCCTACGACAATGGGTACAGTACCTAACGTTGGTCTAATGGCGCAAAAAGCAGAAGAGTATGGCTCACATAATACAACCTTTCAAATGCCAAGCGCTGGTAAAGTGCAGGTACTTGATGATGATGGCAATGTATTAACAGAACACGCCGTTCAGCAAGATGACATCTGGCGTATGAACCGAGTTAAAGATGAACCAGTCAAAGACTGGGTTAAGCTTGCAGTCACTCGCGCCAAAGCCAGTGGCATGCCAGCCATATTTTGGCTAGACAAAAATCGTCCACATCATGCTGCTTTAATTTCAAAAGTGACGCATTATCTCAAAGATCATGATACAGAAGGTCTAGATATTCGCATCATGTCCATAAAAGACGCAACGCGCTTCACCCTTGAGCGTCTAAAAGCGGGTAAAGATACTATTTCGGTAACGGGTAATGTATTACGCGACTATCTAACTGACCTATTTCCAATTTTAGAGCTTGGTACCAGTGCTAAGATGCTCTCAATCGTACCATTAATGAATGGCGGTGGTCTATTTGAAACTGGTGCAGGTGGTTCTGCTCCTAAGCATGTTCAACAAGTGTTGGAAGAAAATCATTTGCGCTGGGATTCTTTAGGAGAGTTTCTTGCTTTATCAGTATCACTAGAGCATGAAGCTTGGCATAGTGGTAAGAATGGAGATGAGTCCAATCCCAAAGCTCAAATACTAGCGGACACACTAAGTGAGGCGACTGAGAAACTACTACTAAATAATAAGTCGCCTTCTCGAAAAGTAGGCGAGCTTGACAACCGAGGTAGCCACTTTTATTTGGCCTTGTACTGGGCACAGGAATTGGCGAATCAAGATGAAGATAGCGATCTAAAAGCGCGGTTTAAGCCATTTGCACAGATGCTCGCAGACAATGAGACGCAAATAGTACAAGAGCTCAATGATGTACAAGGTCAACCCGTTGATCTCAGCGGCTACTACTTACCTGATGATGACAAGATGAGACAAGTTATGCGCCCTAGTACAACCTTTAATAACGCATTAGACTCACTATAAAAAATTTGGCTACAATAGCACTTAATGTGTCAAAATACCTCATTGGTTAATACCTAACCGGTGGGGTTTTTAAAATAGGCTTTATATGATGTTAGGAAAATTAAACAACGCCAGAGCGACGCTAATCCTTTTTATAACAATTGGCATTATTTGGTATGGTCTTGCCCGCTTTTTGCCTAATGAATTTCTAAGAGATATAGTCATTGTCTGCTTAACCTTCCCATTTTGTGGTGTATTTTTATGGTCCTTGTTCAGTACTTTAAAACGTATATTTGCTGATAAAGGCAATCTATGGAAAGAGCTTATATTATCCGTTGTTAATGTCATCATATTTTTACTGGCATTTTCAGGTGTGTATCAGCAAATAGGTATCATTGATAACACACTAGATGGTAGACCCATCACTCATGATTTTTGGTTATGTCTTTATTATTCCATTATTACCTTTACCTCTACCGGCTATGGGGATTTTCATCCACAAAGTATTGGACGTATTTTGGCAAGTATCCACGCGTTGGTAGGTTATTTGGTATTAGGCCTTATGGCCTCTACCAGCATGTCTGTTATTCAATGGAAAGCAGATGGCAGTGGTGTTAATCGTGGTACTGAAAAATAGATATAAGAGATATTAAGACTAACCCAGTTTAATTTCGTATTCATTGTTAACCCCCGATTTAAGAGCAATGTTATGTCAGCTACAAGCCTCATTCTATTTAACAAACCTTATGGTGTTCAAAGCCAATTTAGTGATGATGCGAATAATAAATATACTCCCCTTGCTAAGTTTTTCAGTGATAAGTCGTTGCGAGTAGCGGGACGTCTGGATGCGACCAGTGAAGGATTATTACTACTAACGGCAGATGGTCGAGTAAACAAAGCGATTACTCATCCGCCCAAAGCCAATGCTGGACGCAAGCAAAGCAAAACTTATTTGGTGCAAGTAGAAGGGGTTCCTTCACAAGAGCAGTTGGATGACCTTCGTAAAGGTGTCATTTTAAAAGATGGCAAAACCTTACCTGCTGAGATAGCTCATATCAGTGAAGATGAGTTACCCATGCCGCTTTGGCAACGTGATCCACCGATACGTGAACGCAAAAGTGTGCCCGACTCTTGGCTAATAATGACTATATATGAAGGTAAAAACCGCCAAGTTCGACGGATGACGGCTCATGCCGGACTACCCTGCCTGCGTCTGATTCGTTGGTCAATGGCAGGCTTTGAGCTTGGTGATTTGAAGGTTGGGGAGTTTGTACGCATACATTTAAATGCCGAACGATTAAAGCAATTAGGTATTAGTTAAATTTTGCAGTGTCATAAAGCTTAAAAACCCTAAAACAGCCCATAGCCACTGCTATTATAGGATTTGAGATACGAGTTATTGAGTCAGTTCCTATTCGTTTTACAGTGCCTAACCGTCTTCTTTATATGTTTCTTCCCATATTACCTTGACTGGATTTTGACGGCGTTCGTAATGGGTGACAAATACCACTGATGCGATAATGAGTGCTGAACCTACCCAAAGCATACCTGGTGGCACCCAGCCAAAGACGATAAATCCTGCCAATACATTGAGTGGGAGTTTGATATGATCAAAAGGCTGCACAAAGGACGCATCAGCCACCGAATAAGCTTTAGCAATAGACCACTGCGCAAATGCGGTCAAACCGCCAATAAGTATCAATAACCCCCAAACTTGCCAATCACTTGGTATATCAAAACTAGGTAAGCCAAATAAAATATTAAATGGTAACATCAATGCTAAAAGATAAAAAACAATAGTCGTTGGCGTGTCTCGGCTCACTGTAAACTTAGTCATAAGCGACGCACTGGCCCAGAAAAAAGCAGCAGCCACTGGCATTAAGCTTGCCCACATAAATTCATCCGACCATGGCTGTAATACCAACATTGCGCCGATAAAACCCACCAAAGTCGCAACCCATCTCACCAGACTCACAGATTCACGCAAGATAAGGCCAGAGCCTACTGTAGCAAACAAAGGCGATACCATGAGCAGCGCAATGCCTTGCCAAATAGGTACAGGGTAGGCAAGCGCCCACGTCCATAGCTGAATACCAATAACTGAAAAACCTACCCGTATCACGTGCAGCAGACGAAAGTCTGATTTGACTGCAGAACGAATCGATCCTGTACGCATGAGCGGTAAGAACAATAATAACGCTATACCGTATTGTAATAACACCGCGGCGCCAGAGCCTAAACCATAATTTATACCGAGATATTGTAAGGTGGTATTGATGATGGCAAACATAAAGCCTGCTGCAACCATCCAAAATGCGCCCTGTACAGGCTGATGATAAGACATAATGTGGGTCTAATGATAATCAAGCTATGAAATGGAATCAGACACTTATAAGGATGTCTACTTAGGAGGTGGGATGATACCTAATTATCTAAATAATGTCCTTATAGTCTAAGTAGTTTTTCTAAGCACTTTGGTTATGAGCGCTCTAGTTATGCCAGTCTAAATAAATAACTGATAAAGTATAGACCTTACTTTTTATTAACTCTTCATATAACGTCTCGAAGCTAGGAGCTTGCTTACTTGAATTTATTAGCTTGCACTTATCTCATAGTTAAAACATAAATCACAGTAATTGTTCATAATTTTCATTACATTTACTTAAAAATTGGATAATCTTTAAGATATTAATCTCAGCTTATGGCTCTTTGACTGCATCGACTGCTATTGAAATTTAAAAAACTAAGGTTATAACGTTGCGTGTTTTAAAGTACTTAGGTCTTGTTTTATTACTGATTAACGTCAGCTTTTTTACTATCAATGCCTATACGATATATCAGTATTCAACGACTTATAGCGAAGCTAAGTCGGATGTTGCAATAGTACTAGGTGCGGGCACGGCAGATGGTCAACCGTCGCCTATATTTAAAGAACGGCTTAACCATGGTAAATATTTATATGAGACAAACAAAGTAGATAAATTAATTTTAACCGGTGGATTTGGCAATAATGCAAATGAGGCAGACAGCCAAATCGCTAGACGATATCTAATCAGGTTAGGTCTGCCAGAGGCTATCATATTCGTTGAAGACAAATCTAAATATACTTTTGAGAACCTGATTGAAGCACATAGCATCATGCAGGCACACCATTTAGAGACGTGTTTACTTGTCTCAGACCCACTGCATATGAAACGCTCCATAGCGTTAGCCAGTCAACAAGGCATGGTCTGTCAGCCCTCACCAACCACCACCTCAATGTATCGATCACTTATTCCAAAACTCAAATCGCTACTATATGAGACGTTTTACTACTCGTTAGGCAAGATGGGAGGCAAAAACTAGATTACATTACATTAAAACTTATATTATTAAATTCTACTTTAAAATCTTTGGAGTTAACCATCCCTCAAAACCAGACTCATTTAAGCTTAAACTCACTTTCCCTAGACTAGGATTAGCACTAATACCAGATTGAGTCTTAGAGTTTAGAGTAAAGCTCATCAGCTCATCACGGCGAAAAGCATAACACTGTACAGATTCTAGACCTGATTGTGCAATACTGTGCAATTGCTTTTTAGTCGCTTTAACACCGTCAATCGCTATAATCACATCTTTGGCAGAAATGCCCGCTTCCGCTGCTACGCTATCACGCAATACTTTGTTGACTTTCAAACCCTCTTCAGATTCAGAAACAGCCGCGCCCCACGGTAGGGTATTATCTTTTTCATCGACCTCGAAGCTAATGCCATTTGCCTCTAGAAGCTGCTGGATAGGTAGCTCTTCAACCCCATTCACATAACGCGCTTTAAAGTCTTGCCACACCGCGTTATCAATAAATTGACTGATAACTTGTGTCAAGTTATCATCATTCATACCGACACGAATACGTTTGCCAGCTTTGCCCTGTTCTTTTGCCAATTGATAAAAGGCTTTAACCACATCAAACAAGCGATACTGGCCGTCAGTATGCTGCATTAAAGTTATATCTAAACATAGCGCAACCAATGCCCCTTTGTTGTAATAACTGATACCAGCATTACCTGTATTTTCATCAGCACGATACAATTTAATCCAAGCATCAAAGCTAGATTCTGCAACACTCTGTAGCTTACGGCCATGCGTTTGGGTATAGCGATTTATTTGTCCTTGAAGCAGCTTTAGGTAGCTGTCTTTACCCACCACGCCAGACGCTTGTAGCATAAAGTCGTCAATATAAGAGGTAAAGCCTTCAAAGACCCACAATAAAGGTGTGTAGGCTTCAGTGCGCAAATTGACATCCATCATCACATCTGGACGCACGGTTTTAACCCACCATGCATGAAAGTACTCGTGACTACATAGCCCTAAAAAGCGCTGATAGTTCTCGCTTGGCTCTTTAGGCTCATCGCTGATAGGTAGATCGCTACGCGGAGTTACGAGACTCGTTGAATTAATATGCTCCAATCCGCCATAATCATTCCCACTGGCGTAAGTCATAAAAGTATAACCATCGTACTGAGCATTACCAAATGGCGCGTCACCTAACCAGCTTACATAGGTTTGGCATATTTGCTGTAAGTCTTGCTGTAGTCTACCTAAGTTCGCACTGTGTTTGCCTGAAAGATAAAACCGATGCGCTATCGTATTATGTGCATTATCATGAACGATAAAATTAAACTCATTTTGCGGCGCAATCTCAAACGGATAATCGATTAGCTCATGATAGTTCTCGGCCTGTAGATGATAATGGTGAGCGCTTTCAGTATGTAAATACGTGGCATTTAACCCACAGGCAAGCTTTACTTTTTTGTCAGTTGTATTAAGCTCATAAAACGCATGCGGCACACTTAAAATTACTTCGGCCGCTATGTCCTCTATACCCTCTACCGCTAATGTCAGTGAGGTAAAGTTACCGTATAAGCGTGTCTGATCTACATAAGCGGTGCGTACTGACAAATCATAGCAATAAACCTCATAGTTGACTCGTACGTTGCTGCCGGATTTAACGCTATCAAGTAACCACTCGTTTTTACTCACTTTAATCGCTTTTTGCGTAGTGATACTATCAACTGATGCGTCCTCTACCGTGTAGTTTACCGCAGTTATGTTGCGGGCAAACTCACGCATCAAATAGCTTCCGGGTATCCATGATGGTAGCCAGAGTAATGGTTTGTCTTGAGTAGCGGTAAAGGTCAGACTCACATCGACTACATGTTGTTTAAAGCGTTTAAAGTCTAACGTAAAGGCAAGGGTCTGATTAGATTGCTGTATGTCGGTAGCTGTGGAGTCATTTTTAATAGTATTTAAAGTCTTCATAAGGTTTTTATTTGTCTCTATTACGTCAGTGGTTAATTTGGCATTGATTTAATTGGTATTGATTTAATTGGTATTGATTAAAAAGATAATGATTTAAAAGATATTGGTTCGATAGATAACGTGTTCAAGGCTATGCTTTGCAGACTGTGTTATTGATTTAAACGAATATTTGTTGTCTTAGGGTACCAAACTCATAGCATCGTCGCTACTGCTGGACTTCTAAAATGTGCGATTAATAGGTGTTGATTGGAATAGTGTTGAATGAGATAAGCGTAGAATTTTATTTATCAATAAGTAAATATTGAATTAATTTATAATTTTGACTTGAAACCTTACGTAACAATCTCAATCTATTAGGCAAGGCAATCTTAACAAGTGTGGTATCAATTACGATTATATTGATATAATCACTTCGTTTTATTGTGCTACCCCTTTATTTGAACCCTTATTTATTTAGGAAATTTTATGACAACGATTACAAAAGATACTGCAGTAAGCTTTAATTATGTATTAAAAGACGAAAGCGGTAACGTTATCGATCAGTCGCAAGGTCAGCCATTAGCTTATTTACATGGTCATAACAACATTATCCCAGGTCTTGAAAAAGAGCTTGAAGGTAAGTCTGCAGGCGATTCGCTAACAGCAACTATTGAGCCAGCTGACGCATATGGCGAGTACCAAGAACAAGCCGTTCAGCAAGTACCGCGTAGTAACTTCCAAGGTGTTGAAGACATTCAACCAGGTATGCAGTTCCAGTCTGAAGCTGAAGGCCAAGTTATGTTGGTAACTGTTACTGACGTTAATGATGAGACAGTAACGGTCGATGCTAACCATCCTTTAGCAGGCAAAAAGCTAAACTTTGATGTTGAAGTTGTTGAAGTACGTGCTGCTACTGAAGACGAATTGAACCACGGTCATGTACATGGCGCTGGTGGCGTTGAGCACTAATCTTAACGCTATTAAAGCTATAGAATTACAAAGAGGCATTTTTAGTTAAATGGCTCTTTTTATTTGTCTAAAATTTGAGTAACTTATGACTTGAGGGCTTTTAATGCTGCTTTAGAGTTTTGTCTTTACAAATACGGCGGGCGGGAAAATGAACATGAAACGTTGAGCCTTTACCTTCTTCAGATTCAATAGTAAGCTTGGCTTTATGCTGCAACAAAACATGTTTTACAATAGCCAAACCAAGTCCCGTACCCCCAGTAGAACGAGAGCGGCCACTATCTACACGATAAAAACGCTCGGTTAATCTTCCAAGATGCGCCTCAGCAATACCTATCCCATTGTCCTGTACGCTAAATAGCGCCCCATCTTTGTAATCTTGCCAAGATAGGGTGATTTCGCCGTGTTTGGGCGTATATTTTATGGCATTAGTCACTAGATTTAATAGTGCACTATACAGATAAGACTCTGAGCCATATATGTTTTTTTGCGAATCAATATGTAAATCTATAACGTGGTTATACTCACGATTGTAGCCTTGTGCATCATCAAAAATATCGCTTAACAATTGCGGCATGTCGACACACTCTAAAGTGGTCGACTCTTCATTCTCAAGACGAGATAATAACAGCAAATCATTGATAATATGATTCATACGAACCGTTTGCTGGGTCATCAGATTAAAACCGCGTTTCCACTTTGGATCTAAATCTGGCTGGTCTGAGAAAGTTTCGATATATCCCATGAGCACCGTCAACGGGGTTCTAAGCTCATGGGAGACATTACCCACGAAGTCTTTACGCATTTGCTCTAAATGCTGTAAACGTGTGACATCATAAATAATAAGCAGCTTTTCTTGACCAAAATGTGTCACTTCACATTGCAAGTATCGTTCGTTATCTCGCCATGAGCGTAACCGTACGCCCTCATTAGGTGACACAGCATTCACATAATAGGACTGAAACTGTGGCACATCGATAAGGTTTAAGATGCTTCTGCCTTGATCTTCAGATCGTAGTTCAAGCAGTGTTTCTGCTGCTTGATTCCACCACTCCAAACTGTCATTTTCATCTAATAAGATAACGGCATCCTGTAGGGCCAATAACGAGCTTCTGATTTTTTTTACCAGACCCATCATTTTTTGATGCGTTAGTTGTTCTTGTTTTTTGCTGTCATACAGCTGATTGGCAATATGTGTCATACTGCCTGAAAAATCAGGCGGTGGTAAGGTTAAAGAATGGCTCATCCATGAATAAAATTGCTGTACTGAATACAAACGCCATATAAAATATATCAGCATGCTTGCAATAATACCCCATTCAACATGCCCAAAATAATGGCCAGCAGTTGCCCCAATAACGACCATAAATAAAAGCCATTTGAAGTCTAACCAGAATAAGGTAGAACCATTGCTTTCTGGAGCATGAGTCGTATAAGCCGTTTTGTTTTGAGAGGCAGGCAGTATCCTTGGTGCATTCCCAGTAGGCTTTAAATCGTCATCTGCAAAGTCGTCTTTAGGCAGGGTGTTAGAGGAAGGGTTAGGTCTTGCAGATTTATTTTCAATCATGCTCAATTCCACGCATGTTTAGGCACGGCAGTCTTAAAAACAGCAAAATTTAACCCAATAAGCGTAACGACGCTGGTGGTTATCAATGATTCATGACCAAATTTGTTGGCATACTGACGTCTACTATTAGATAATAAGATAATGAAATTGATCGGCATGGTTCTATGATTAGTCAATAAGGGATTAGGTTTTACTATAGATGACGTCCTGATAAAGTGCAATACGCCCTAATATAAACCCAACTTAATTGGCTTATAGTTGTTGTTATAACTGGTTTAAGCCTTAAGTGTTTAAGCCTTAAGTGTTTAAGACTTAAATGTTTCATTCTTTAAGCAGCCTCAGCCTATCTACTCTACAGTGCGTTAGCCGTGAACTTGCGTTGAGAAACGGTAGCCTGTACCCCGTACCGTTTGAATAAATCCTGAATAATCATAGGGTTCAAGCACTTTACGTAAGCGTCTGATATGCACATCAATGGTTCTATCCTCGACATAAACATTACCACCCCAGACTTGGTCGAGCAGCTGCGTTCGGGTATAAGCACGCTCTGGATGACTCATAAAAAACGCTAATAAACGATATTCGGTAGGTCCAATATCAACGGGCACACCATCTGCTGATAGACGCTGGCTTACGGGATCAAGACTTAGTCCCTCAGCCATTATGGGCTTTTCCCCTGATAAGGCACTACTACGTCTTAATACTGCTTTTATACGCGATACCAGCTCACGGGTTGAAAATGGCTTGGTAATATAATCATCCGCTCCTGCATCTAGACCTTGTACTTTATTGTCTTCTTCTCCGCGTGCAGTCAACATGATGATTGGCGTCTCAGAGAGCAGCTCATCTTTTTTTAACCGACGACACAAGTCGATACCGGATTGATTACCAGGTAACATCCAATCGAGCAAAATTAGTGAAGGTCGATGGTCGACCACTTGGTTATGAGCCTGCTGAACCTCTTCGGCCTGTAAGCACTTAAATCCTGCCATCTCTAGGGTAGTTACAATCATTTCGCGAATGGCAGGTTCATCTTCTACAACCAATATGCTTTCGGTATTCATGCTAATGCTGTCCTTAAATTTACGTCTACTCTAGCGGATATTTTTATATTAATACAAATATGACCGTTATATTACAACCTATATTTATGACAATTAGATGACAAGCTGTCTAATTATCAATCTTAAACCTCAATTAATATCTAAAATAAAGTTTATAGGCCCATCGTTGTCAGCTTTTACTAGCATATTCGCACCAAACTTGCCTTCGTGCACATTTGCATACTGCTGCCTAGCATATTCAACTAACTCATTAAATAAATTGTTGGCTGCCTCAGGCGCCATTGCGCCGCCAAAATCGGGGCGACGACCTTTGTCTGTTTTAGCCATTAAAGTAAATTGTGAAACCAACAGCAGACCGCCTTTAACTTGCTGGACATTCAAATCAAGCTTGCCCGCTTCATTGGCAAAAATTCGATAGTTTAGGATTTTATCAATCATCTTTTTGGCCGTTTGTAAGGTGTCATCAGGGCCTATACCTATATACGCCAAAATACCCTGTTCTATCTTACCAACACTTTTCTCGTCTACTATCACTTCTGATTTGGTCACTCTTTGTATCAATGCTTTCATAAACTATTCCCATACTTTCAACCTATATTAACCATGATAAAATAACCATACACTATAGCCCTACATTAGAGCACAAGGCACTAGGCACTAGGCACTAGGCACTAGGCACTAGGCATTATACAGTTTTAAGTCCAATATGACGCGTAGGGTTTGCTGAATGATCACTATTTAGATAACTATAATACAAGGATATATCATGAAAGATTATATTAAAAAACATGTGCAGCAGCTACTTAGCCGTGATGGGATATTTACCACGCTGCAACATGTTGTCCCGCAGCAAAAGCTAAGTGAAACCGCAGGACGTTTAGCAGCAAGCAACCATCCTATTGTTAAAAAAGCTTTTGTGAATACATTTGCTAAAGCTTACGGCATTACGCTTGATGAGTATGCTAGAAAGAACCTAGCCGACTTTAAAAGCTTCAATGATTTCTTTACCCGCGAGCTTGCAGAAGATGCCCGTCCTATTGATGATACAGAGCATGGTATTGTATCACCCGCTGACGGTATGATTTCGCAAATAGGACATATTAAACAAAACCAATTAATGCAAGCTAAAGGTCGGGATTATGCTGTGGACCACCTCCTTGCAGATACAGACAATGCAGATGCGAATTATTACGATTCAGGAAGCTTTGCGACAGTCTATTTAGCCCCCAGCAATTATCATAGAGTGCATATGCCCTTTGATGGCAAACTCATTGAGACCCGATATGTACCAGGTACGCTATTTTCTGTGAATAATGTCACTGCCCAAAATGTGCCCGATTTGTTCGCGCGTAATGAGCGCTTGGTATGTATATTTGAGACTCAATATGGACGTGCGGCTGTGGTATTAGTTGGCGCTATGATTGTGGCTGGTATTGAGACAGTGGCTACTGGTAAAATTGAGCGCAGTGAAAACATTCAAACCCTCAAACATACTATAAACCTCAAAAAAGGTGACGAGCTTGGCCGCTTCTATTTAGGTTCTACGGCCATAGTGGTGATGCCCAAATCTGCTGGAACGACATGGCTATCAGATCTAGAAAACGGTTCGGTCGTACAAATGGGACAGCTGTTAGGCGTTGCTGGCCTCGACAGTTAATCTTGTTTTCATCGAATTTTCATTCGTTATTCTACAATTTTGCATGGGATATTGTCATACTCCTTTAAATCCAAATTTAAATTGACTGACCCATGCCAAATTCAAAATACTCCCCTGATAGCAATACTTCTAAGACAACGTCTGATAGCAATACTTTTAAGACGACCACTGATACTATTAATACGACAAAGAATATACCGATTGCTCATATTTCAGCTGCATCAAAACCGCGAAAACGTTATAAGAGAATTAAAGGATTATTCATATTAGTATTTTTTTGGGCCATCGTGGTTTTGATTATGCCTAAAGAATCAGATGAACCGCAATTTGAAGGCGCATCCACTGCGGCTCTACAATCCGCTTCAGCATCAACATCAACATCAACATCAACATCAGACGCACTATCATCACATTCATCCGCCTTATCAATCATTGATAACACAGCAAATACTCGTGAGGATGACAGTCCTTTTGTTGCCTCTTCTATTAGTCTTGAAGACGCCTCAATCGATAAAGTATATGTCGATAAGTCGAGCCAAAGGCTGTACCTGTTACAAGATGGTGAATCAGTAAAAAGTTATCACATTGCATTAGGAGATGCACCTCAAGGTCACAAACAGCAAGAGGGCGATGAAAAAACACCAGAGGGAATCTATACCCTTGATTACAAAAATGAAAACTCTATCGCCTATCGCTCCATACATGTCAGCTATCCTAATGAAACAGATAGAGCAAATGCAGCGGCACGTGGCGTCAGTCCTGGCGGCGCTATCATGATACATGGACAAATGAACGGCTATGGCGACTTAGCGTTTATAAACCAACAGCGAAACTGGACCGATGGCTGTATGGCGGTGACTAATGACGAGATGGACGAAATAATGGGTGCGGTCAACGTGGGCACACCCATAGAAATCGTTTGGTAGTGCACATTTTTGAACGCTAGTATTGATAGCATTAAAGTTTATACTTAACTAATAACGGTAATGACCTTTAATCGGAAAACGGAACAGCCCCGCTTCTTCTTTAGTACCTTGACCGATATTATGTATGATTAGCGGGGTGCCATCGCTGGTTGTCTTATCAGATACGATACCTATATGCGGTAAGTTATTGCCCGGTAGTCGCCAACTGACGATGTCTCCTGGCATAAAACTTGACTTATCAGAGGTTGATAAGCTCCGGCCATGTCTCTCAAAAAAAGTTTCAAGATTTGGCACCCGTCTATGATCGATGTTTTTATCTGTAGACTTAAGCCCCCACAGCTTAGGATAGGCGGACCAATTTTGCTTCATATCGTGATTGACCAACTGCTGCAAGTCTATATTCTGCAAACGATACGCCCGTATTACCACATCAGTGCACACCCCAGTCGACTGATCCACATCGCCACGAGGAAACGCTAAACTTCGATAAGCAGGGTCGTAGCTAACGGTAACCCCAATTTGTTTACGGGCATCGTTCGCAAGCTTATTGCCATCACTACTCGTATTAGTTGCATGCACCATGGGACTGAACCCTATCATCCCTACGACCAGCGCACCTGCAATAAACTTATGAAGATAGCGTAGTGTCTGATAGCTAGTTTTATTAACCAGCAGCGATATTTTAGAGGTTTTTATAGTACGACAAACTTTTGAAGTAATCACGTTAGGCACTCATTTTTTGGTTATATAAATTTATTTTGTACCTATTACTATAAACTACAATCGTTAAGTCCGTATAAAAATTCATATGAAAAAACTGTGAAGGTTCATTTGTTTACATCTAGTAGACTTTTATCAGTTTTAATGTGCTTTTTCAAGTAAGCTTCAAATAACACCTTAAACCAAATAAATTTTGCTTCAACTTATTCTATTAACGTTATAAACACCGGATAGGAGCTTATATTTTAAGTCTTTCTAGTCTTTTTAGTCGTCAATCAACCAGCCTTGCTTTGTGGCATAGCCAATTTGCAAAGCTATCCAATCATGTATCGCGGGGAAACTATCTGCTATAAAAGCATGCATAGTCGCTACCTGAGAGCGCTTAACCTTATTTTCACGCCAAGTTTTACCTTGAGTATTGAGATTTAGAAGAAATGGCAACAAACGATCTACGACCTTTAACAGCTGGGTTTCTGAACTATTACCGGTCTCTTACTCATCCCATATTGCTAATAAATCCGTAATGCCATTTCCAGCAGTCGCTTGTAATCTCTTGATACCTTCTCGCTCATTGATAGGTGCCTTGTCTCGAGTTTCTGCATATAAAAAAGTATCACCCGCATCGATCTCGCCTAAATCATGTACCAGGGCAAGCTTGAGTAACTTTTCATGATTGACCTCAATCTTAAACTGCTCAGCTATAGACCAACACGCCATGGCCAAATGCCATGAATGCTCTGCTGAATTTTCTAAACGGTCAGTTTGGGTAACATAACTGCGCCGGTTAACACGTTTTAGGGCATCAAGCTCTAATAAAAAACGCGTGGTTTCATCAACGCTCTTTTTACATTCTGCAATTTTTAACATAACAACTCTTATAGATAATGACTTTTGTAGGGCGTATCCCTAATAACATTAAGATAGAAAATTAGAAAAGTTTAGTTTTAGCACACGGTCTAATGTTTTCAGTAACACACGCCTCTTAAGCAAACTTTTATTAACAGACCCTATTTTTCTAAATAATGCGTATACTGTTTTGTTATTAAACGTATTATGCTAGCAAAATACAACTTTATATTATAAAGTGCTAAACACTGTTTATATTTTATGCGATATCATCAAACCGCAATAGACAAGGAATGTCGATGCAATCTACACACCCTACTCCGCCTCCCACTTCTGTGGAACATAACCGCAAAAACCCCCAACATAAATGGCTAATTATTGCAGGCTTTTCTCTTTTGTTAGGCGTCAATCAATTCTTATGGCTAACCTTTGCAACCATTATAATTAGTACACAAGAGCATTTTGGCGTTAATGAGTTTTTTGCCAACCTATTGACGCTTATGTTCCCCATTGTATTTGTATTACTTGCAATTCATTCGGGTAAAATATTAGACAATGTGGGTTACAAAAAGATTGTCAGCTACGCCGCTGTTCTGATGCTGGTGGGTTCGATTATAAGATGGTTGGGCGCTGAAAGTTATTTGGTAGTCTTTGGCGGTCAGCTGTTGATTGCCATAGCGCAGCCTTATATCACCAATGCGATTAATCAAGTCACAACAGACTGGTTTGATAAATCACAAATTGCAACCGTTACCGGTATAATTATGGGCGGCATGTTTTTAGCCACCGCTCTTGGAGCATTTGCACCTGCTCCCCTCGTTGATCTATTTGGTTTTAAAGAGATGCTCCTGTTTAATGTCGCAATTACCGCTGTTGCAGTATTGTTCTTCTTCTTAGTGGTGGAAGAAAAGCCAAGACAGCATGCAGTTGCCATATCAATCGATGAGATTGAGTCTTTAATGCAAAACAAACGCTTATGGTTGATTTCATTGGCTGTATTTATTGCTATGGGATATTTTAATGGACTGAGTAACTGGATAGCCCCGATACTTGAACCTAGAGGCATCAGCGAAACAACAGCAGGCATTATCACTGCCATGCTTATTGTGGGCGGCATTTTAGGTGCATTAATTATTCCTTTATTATCAGATTATTTAAACAAAAGACGTATCTTTTTAATCATGGCAACCCTAGTCGGCGCTGGGGCAACCTATCCGTTACTGTATACGACTACAGGTCCAGCAGCACTGGCTGTAAGCTTCATTTTAGGCTTCTTTTTATTGGCAGGGTATCCACTGCTTATTGCAGCCGCTGAAGACACGGTTCATCCCTCGCAAGCTGCCAAAGCAGTCGCAATGCTGATGATGATGGGTAACCTTGGCGGTGTGTTTATGGTGCTATTAATGCAAGGTGTGAAAGCAGGCACAGGCAGCTGGCTACCTACAGGGTGGGTATTAATCGCCGCTGTTATATTTGCTGCGTTTTTGGTGGTAAGAATAAAGGATCGACCTGTTCTTAATGCTGAGATAGCCTAGGGGCTTAAGCAGCTGCATAGACTAAAAATTTACGCTTATAGTCATAAGTTACGTAGCCTGAGATTAAAAGCCCAAATCACTTGAGCTTTTAATCTCTAATAACGCTTTACGTTCCTTTATTTCGAACTGCATATTTTAGGTAAATTTAATTAAGTAATCTTATTTAACCAATTGGCTAATCGCTTTAAAAGCAGGGTCTTTGCTAGAGCGGCATAGTTCAAATAAGATGGCCTCTGTTGTGGTAATCACTGCACCAGCACGGCGCATACGGCGTATGGCTTGACGGCGGTCATATGAACTTCGTGAACCTGTCGCATCAGCGATAACTACGGGCTGCATCCCGATGTCTAGTAAATCAAGTACCGTTTGCATCACGCACACATGGGTCTCTACCCCAAACACGATCACTGAGATACGATTTTGTTGTGCCAAGTAATTCCAAGTTTCATCGTTATCGCAAGCACTAAACGTTACTTTCTCAATCGCCTTAAATGCTGAGCTGTCCAGTGCAGCTTTAATATCAGGTACCGTCTCCCCAAGTCCTTTCTTATACTGCTCATTTAGCAATATAGGTACGTCTAATACCTGCAATCCCTTAATAAGTGTGACTGCCTTTTCAATTATTTTTTCATGCATATGAACATGCGGCGTTAGTTTCTCTTGTACGTCAATAATTAATGCCTGACAGTTGTCTCGCAAGATGCGATAAGTTTTGTCCGTGGTCACTGTGGTATTCATAACACATCCTTTGTGCCCGAGGTTATAAAATTTAAATCGTCTTACACTCTATTAAGTCATACTAACTAAATTCGGTCAAATACTTAATTCTTAAACTTGTTAATTGATTGATTTTAAAATTATTTTATTCGGATTTATTGAACATTATCATTCTACTTCTATTCATCAATATTAACTATGGTAATTTGACGCTCGTAATAGCCCATATGACCATAATTACCAACCTTACTCACCAAAGCTTTAACACGCACTCTATTTAAGTGATAAAACGTATCAGTAACGCCCCTTTTTTTGACCAAATCATCTAAGATATGGTTAGGATCAAACACATGATACTCAATACCAGCTTTAGTCGTTAAACTAAACTGCTCTAGGGTTTTGTTAACACTGCCAATTAATATTTGCGGCTCTATAGTGTCAAGATTGGTCTTATCCGTAATATACCCCGCCATCAACTTACTGTTGGATAATAAACTTAGACCCACCCCAAATGCAGATACTAATAAAACTTTGGATAAAGTAGCTGATTTGTTTTTAGTTCTAGACGAACTGTTAGTTTTAGACGTACTTGTAGTTTTAAGCGAGCTTTTAGTAGAGTTGTTAGACATGATAGAGTGACCTGTTAGCTGTCATAGAAAGTAACTGAGAAATTAAAATTATATACACTAAGCCATTAAAGAAACAATTAAGAATAGTAGACGATAAAAAACACCTCTAACATTACGCTAGAGATGCTTAGGATACAAGATTGGTTTAAAAAAACTAGCTATTTAAACGAGTCATTAAACCAAACATTTTTTGATTAAACACGTTCAATAACGGTAGCAATACCTTGACCTAGACCAATACACATTGTGGCTAGACCAATTTCAGTATCCATTTGTTCCATTGCGTTCAATAAAGTAACTGTGATACGAGCACCTGAACACCCTAGTGGGTGACCTAGAGCAATAGCACCACCATTTACGTTAATGATGTCTTGTTTATCTAATAGGTTCAATGCTTTAAGAACGGATAGGCCTTGAGCTGCGAATGCTTCGTTAAGCTCGATAGTCTGCATGTCATCAAGACTCATACCAGCACGTTTAAGTGCTTTTTGAGTCGCAGGGACTGGACCATAACCCATGATAGCCGCATCACAACCAGCAATGGCCATACTACGGATACGAGCGCGAGGATTAAGCCCTAGGTCTTTGGCTTTTTGAGCACTCATTACTAGCATTGCAGACGCGCCATCTGATAATGCAGAAGAGGTCGCCGCTGTTACTGTACCACCTTTAGGATCAAATACTGGACGTAGCTTCGCTAGCGACTCCATAGTAGTATTGGGGCGAATCACTTCATCAACCGTACATAACTGTAAGCGACCTTGCTCATCATGACCTTCGATACCAATGATTTCATTGTCAAAACGACCTTCGGTAGTGGCTTCCCAAGCACGACGATGAGATTCATAACCAAATGCGTCTTGTTGCTCACGGGTAATACCATTCATACGGCCTAGCATTTCAGCAGTCAGACCCATCATGTTTGACGCTTTAGCATAATGCTTAGAAGCTTCAGGGTTGATATCGATGCCATGCATCATGCCGACATGACCCATGTGCTCGACACCACCGATGATGAAAACATCACCTTGGTTGGTCATGATTTGAGCAGCAGCAGTATGAAGCGCTTGCATAGATGAGCCACAAAGACGGTTCACAGTCTGGCCACCCGCTGTTTTTGGGATATCAGCTAATAAACCGATATTACGGCCAATGTTCATACCTTGCTCTAGAGTCTGGTTCACACAGCCCCAGATAACATCTTCAACCTCATTGGTATCAAAATCATTACGCTCAACCAAAGCACGTACTAGCTCTGCTGACATGCTGTCTGCACGGACATTACGGAACATACCGTTTTTTGATTTACCCATTGCAGTACGCACACCATCTACGATGACTACGTCATTTGGACTTAATGTTGTCATGTAATACTCCTTGAATCTTTTTTATGGTTAGGGCTTAGCTAAAAACTGTAATAACTGTCATTGATAATTTATAGCGATTGTGTACCAGTTTTGAGCTCCTGACGTAATCTCTCAAATAGTGCAATCAATTCATACCCATTCGCTAAAGTTGTAGTTTTAGTAAACCCTAAATAATTAGTTTTAAACGGTTATCGTATTAAGCTTTTGGGTAAAAAGTTTCGCCGGCTGCTGCCATATCACGGATCTTTTGCGGCGCTTCATAAGCTTTACCTAAGTGAGCATATTTCTCACATAATGCTAGGTAGTTATCTAAGCCAACTTGGTCGATATAACGGCATGGGCCACCACGGAATGGAGGGAATCCAACACCCATAATCATAGCCATGTCTGCCTCGCTTGGTGTCGCTACGATGTTGTCTTCTAAGCAGCGAACGGTTTCGTTACAAAAAGCGAGCATCATGCGATCGATGATGGTTTGATCATCAAACTGCTGCGTATCTGCATCAGTGGTGTCTTTAAGTAGTGCGTAAGTGGCATCATCAGCAGTTTTCTTAGGCTTACCGCGCTTGTCTGTTTCATACTTATAGAAACCTACGCCATTTTTCTGACCCAGACGCTCATTTTCATACAAGTACTTAATAGCACCTTTGTAGTCTGGCTTCATGCGATCTGGGAAGCCCTCTGCCATAACTTCTGCACCATGGACACCAGTATCTAGACCTACTACGTCGATTAGGTAAGCAGGACCCATAGGCCAGCCGAATTTTTCCATGACTTTATCAACGTGTACAAAGTCAGCGCCTTGTTTTAATAACAAATCAAACGCACCAAAGTATGGGAATAATACGCGGTTCACTAAGAAGCCTGGGCAGTCATTTACCACAACAGGTACTTTACCCATACGCTGAGCTAAAGCGACCGTAGTAGCAATCGCTTGTTCTGAAGATTTTTCACCGCGAATAACTTCGACCAATGGCATGCGGTGTACAGGGTTAAAGAAGTGCATACCAACGAAGTTTTCTGGACGATCAAGGACGGTGGCCAAGTGGGTGATAGAAATGGTTGAAGTATTCGAAGCTAAAATAGCATCTTCTTTTACTAAGCCTTCGACTTCTTTTAGAACCGCGTGCTTAACTTTTGGATTTTCTACCACCGCTTCGATAACGATATCAGTCTCACCAAAATCGCCGTAGTTAAGTGTTGGACGGATACGGCTTAGGGTTTCACCCATTTTAGCAGGGGTCATTTTCTTACGGCTAACCATTTTGCCTAGCAGCTTGCTCGCCTCGCCCATACCTAAGTCTAATTGCTCAGACTTGATATCTTTCATAATGATTGGCAGACCTTTAGAAGCTGCTTGATAAGCAATACCGCCACCCATAATACCAGCGCCAAGTACCGCAGCTTCATTAATTTCATGCGCTTGTTTTGTATGCTGCTTGGCAAGTTTCTTAACGGTTTGATCGTTTAAGAAGAGACCAACTAAGCTTTCCGCTTGTGGTGTTTTAGCTGCTTTCGCAAAACCAGCTGCTTCGACTTTGATGGCTTCATCACGGCCCAAGTTCACATGCTTTTCAATCGTTTCGATAGCAATAGCAGGTGCTGGGTACTGCTTAGGATTGGCTTTTGCAAAGATAGCACCTTTGGCACTATTAAACGCCATCGTTTGCTCTAGCTGATTAAGCTTCACAGGCTGTAGTTTCTCTTTACGTTTTGCTTGCCAGTCTAACTCGCCTGCGATGGCTTTTTTAACCAAATCAATGGCTGCGGCTTGCAAATCATCTTGAGCAACAACGGCATCAACCAAGCCTAGCTTTAAAGCTTGTTCAGGTTTTTGCGCTTTACCCGTAGCAATAAGCTCTAATGCATTATCAATACCGATAACACGTGGGGTACGTACACTACCACCAAAGCCTGGGAAGATACCTAACTGGGTTTCAGGTAGGCCGATTTGACCTTTATCGCCCATGACACGGTATTCACATACTAGCGTCATTTCACAACCACCACCTAGTGCTGCGCCATTGATGGCGGCTACTTTAGGGAATGGTAGGTCTTCAAAGCGATTAAATACATCGTTGATTTCAACGATCCATTTTTCAATCTCTTCTGCTTCTTTACTAAAGTGACCAACAAATTCTGTGATATCAGCACCAGCAATAAATACGCCTTTGCTTGAAGTAACAATAAGACCTTTTACATTATCGGCTTGCTCTAATGCAGTGACAGCTTCGTCGAATTGCGTGTTTGTTTGGGCATCAAATTTATTAACACTTTCACCTTCGGCATTAAACTGCATGTTGGCAATGCCATCATCCAATAGTGATACCGTAATGCGGTTACCTTGATATATCATGTAAATCTCCTTGTTATTTTAGCACTTTATTTTAAACCTCACGTGCAATAGCACCACGTGCAAGCTAACTTACGTTGTCGTTTATATGTTGTGATTTATATTGAGTGGTTTACCTATCCTGCTTGTTATCAATTCGTACTTATTAATTCATTCATGCTAATTATTAATTCATACTTGTTAGCAACAGATTAAATAAACGTTTGAATATAGCTAAGCATTGAAAAATTGTTAATCAGCTTTAATAAAGAGTCAACTTATATAAATTTTATATCACTTGAACCATTAAAAATGTATTAAATTAATAAGATATATTGTCTATTTATATCTAAACCTTATTATCTTTATAGTAAAGCTCTGTCTTAAAGTTGGTTAGTTTAGGGGATTTATACCCCCGCTGTCACAGCGCATTACCTGACTTACAGGTCATATATTCTTATTTAACGTTAAAATTATTTTTTGTCGGTATAATATATGGCGCTAACTATTTATAGTTACCCGTTTAACTGTGTCACTTAACATAATCGTGTCACTTAACATATAGGTTATAAACTATTTTCACTTAAGGCTTAGATTATTAAGCGCTTCAAGCATCGAGCATTGTTCCATGAGCCACAGTTCTATTACAAAACGACCCGTCATTTTTGAAAACTTTAGCCAACAGGTTATCGACACGTTACAAAGCGATATAGCGACTTTGCTAGACCACGCGAAGCTACCCAGTCCTTTAAAAGAATCGTGCGATTATGCCATGACGGGTCTAGGCAAGCGTGTTCGCCCATTATTGGTGGCGTGTGGCTATCACACTGTTCTTCAAAGTAAGCGCAATGATCAAAGTAAGCCCGCTAATCAAAGTCGAAATGAAACTGAAAACAATAGCAAATATCAGCAAAATTTAAAGGATTCAGCCAGCTTAGTTTTTAATGATAGTTTGGTCATTAATGATAACTGTCGCCGTGCCATGCTTGCTGTAGAATTTTTGCATACCTATTCTTTAATTCATGATGACCTACCTTGCATGGATGATGATGATCTACGCCGTGGCCGCCCTACTTGTCATATTCAATTTGATGAAGCCACTGCTATGCTAACGGGAGATATATTACAAACGCTAGCATTTGAGATTCTAAATGCACAAATTGGTGGTTTTGAGCCTATCTCAGATGAAGACTCTGCCAAACTATCAACTGTTTTCGCCCCTAGAGCTAGAAGAATGGTTTCAGGTCAAATGCTAGATTTAAATGCAGAAAACAAGCTGATAGACCAAGCTGAGCTTGAAGCCATACACCGTGACAAAACGGGCGCTTTGATAGAAGCGGCGGTACTGATGGGCGGTATCTGTGCTGACGCTACGCGTGATCAACTGGACTCTTTGGCCCTATTTGCCAGTAATATCGGTTTGGCTTTTCAAGTTCAAGACGACATTTTGGATGTGACCGCCAGTACAGATACTTTAGGTAAACCTGCTGGTAGCGATGAAGGGTTAAATAAATCAACATATGTTAGATTAATGGGTGTTGACACAGCTAACGACTATGCCAAGTCTTTATTTGAGGAGGCTACGCAAGCCATAGATGAGCGCTTTACGGAACAAAGCACATTAATTGCCTTAGCGGATTGGTTATGGCAACGTAAGAAATAATTCTATCACCTATCTTAAACAGTTTATTTATCTTCTTATTTACCATCTTATTGATCCTCCTATTAGGATGTTTTGTATCAATATAATCAGAGGTGTTAAGATAGGCAAAAATAAGTTATATCGTACATAAGTCATATAAAGCTAAATAGGGCACTTTTTTAAAGATACTTATAGTTATTGATTAAAAGTTATTGACTAATAATTATTGATTAATAAATGTTGAATAATATATGTAACTTAATAGTTGTCGGTTAAATTTAAAAACTGCTTAACACTACCCAGCTAGTAAAAGACAAAATGCTATTAAGGTTCGGCATTTTTTAACGTTTTTTATATAGGACCATATGGTTTTCATAATTGATTCGCTACAGCCAAAATTGCTCATCAAAGGGGTCGGAACTTACGTTCGTCAGACTCGTGCACGCTGGTATATGCGTTTTCGTCCAAGCAAATCCATTTTTAGAAAAACCGCTTTTAAATACCCTAATAAATTAAGGTCTATTTCTCTCAAAACTCCCGCCCTTAAACCCTTTATGTTCAATCTAATAGGCCGAGGCTCTATAGCACGTTATTCAAAAACTGACATAAATACACCTGTCTTACCTAAAAGACACCATAAGTATCTTAAATTATTGTGTTTGCTAAGTATTGTAGGCACGTTTACTTATGCGATACCTGCAAGTGCGGATGTATTGTCCAATATAAAACAATCGAGCCTACCTAATTCGGCTCATGTCTCAATGTCAAAAAGCTCGCAATTAGATCCCAGCGAGATAATAACAGAGCAATATCAACTAGACACAACTGCATCTGAATTAGCGAACCATACAAAATCTCAAGCGGATAACTCACAAGCGACAGATAAACGTCCAAGCCTATTAAATATATTACAGGCTGAGTATGTAATTACTCGAGGTCATATTGATACCGCTTTAAACTTGTACAAACAAGAATCTTTTAAGCAAAATTCAACAAGTGTATTTGAGCGTGCATTAGAGTTGTCTTTGTTATATGAGCCCGCAAACGAGTCATTAGCATTTGCGTCCGAATGGCAACAGCAAAACCCTGAGCATATACCTGCGCTATTTTATGTGGCACATTTATCACTAAAAGCTGGCAATTATGAATTGGCTGGTGAAGTGTTAAGCGACCTATTGGCCTATGATCCTCAAGCTGATCTTAGCGAAATACTGCAAGGCATTTATCCCACTACAACAAACGATCAGCGCTTATTATTATTAACGCTGATGAATTTACCTAAGCATGATAATCCTTCTATCCTTGTCATGCAGGCGGGACTACTGTCTCAATTGGGTCACGCAGATATCGCCTTAATAAGTGTGAATCGCGCACTAAGGTCACTCCCAAATAATTCAGCATTCATCATATTAAAAGCAGATGTATTAAAACAACTGCAATCCGATCAAGACGTTTTGGCTTATGTGAGTAAGCATCGCAAGCGACTAAAAGACAGTAAAGCCTTATATTTGTACGAGATTAGATATCGCTTAGATTTAGGACAGACTAAAAAAGCTTGGGAGCTTTTATTAAAAGCCAATGATTTATTCCATGACGACGAGGTGACGTTACTGGCAGCTTTAGTCAGTATCGATGTTCAAGCCTATAAAGAAGCCGATGAGTTACTCTCAAGCCTTGCAGCATCCCCCTATTATATCGACCAAGCCTATTATTATTTAGGTATCAGCGCTGAGCGACAACAAAAGTATGATCGTGCTGAGCGTTTTTTATCAAAAGTCATGCAAGAAGACCTTGTCCTCAAATCAAGACAAAAACTTGTGTCTATACAGTTATTGCGTAATCAGCCTGATAGAGCGCTTGATACCCTGACTAAATTAAGTCAAGAGTTTGAGGTTTTTGCCCCAGATAGCGCCATTATGCAGGCAGATATCTTGCGACAACAAAACAGACCTGTTGAAGCCAAAAAGATATTAGAAGATACCAACCTCAAATTTCCAGATGACACCAAGTTGTTGTTCGCGCGTACACAAATACTGGATAACGAACATGATACGCTACTGAAAAAGAAGCTACTTGATAGATTGCTACTATTAGATCCTGAAAATATAGATTACAACTTAGCGAAAGCCGTCTTATTACTTGAAACAGGGGATGAGTATGATATTAATATGGCGCTAGATATGGCGCAGTCCATTATAGATATTCCATATGAGTCACCTTTATTTGATCAAGATAATTATTTGTCAGCTTTAAATATTATTGCAGCGAATGCGCTATCTGAACAGCGCTATAACACGGTGATATCACTACTTGAAATCAACTATGAAACGTCACCCACACTTGATTCAGGTATTATATTACTGCGTGCTTATCAAGGCTTAGATCAAGATGACAAAGTGACTGCCTTATTAAACGATTTAAAAAGCCGTTTCGCTTTAGGGCATCAAGATATAAATGACCGCTTACAATCCTATTGATTATTTTGACGTCGTCATTCTTATTAGGAGTTAAAGCCAGACTAAGCGCTATATAAACTCTATTTTAGATAATTTATAAACTTTATACTGTCCCTATTGTAGTAACTCATATAAGACACTCATACATATCTCCCAAGGAACATCATGTCAGGTTTACCGTTTGTTAATCACGCTTCAAAAACCAGCCCGCATTTAAAAGCCAATCCGCTTCTATTCGCCGCTAGTGCGTGCTACACACAAGAGAGCAACAAACTAAGCTCATGTAGTCAAAACCCTCTTAAACAAAGTACTGTTGATCAAACAACTACAGTAGTAGGTCGTCGCTTTTTAATGGCGATACTAGCTACTGGGGCTATGGTACTAACAGGCTGTCAAACCATGCAAGCGTCTTCAACAAACACTAATGCAAACACAGGTATGAATGCATCCACTGACAGTTATCCCCATTTACTACAGAGTTTTAATATTCGCGGTAAAATCGGAGTAACGACGCCTGAAACGCAAAATACAGCAGCTCAGTCTGGCAGTGCATTTTATGTCTGGGCACAAGAAGATGATCGTTTTGCAATTGACCTCACAGGCGCTCTGGGTATAGGGCATACCGTTATTGAGTATAATGGTGTTGAAGCGACGTTAGTGAATAAAGAGGCGGGTCAAATCTTGGCGAGTGACCCAGAACAGTTACTCCTACAAGCCACAGGATGGCAAGCGCCTATATCTCAACTGCGTTATTGGATATCTGGACGCCCCGCACCGTCTGATAGCAACAGCCGCCTAGATGAGCAAGGTCGTATTGCGGCGTCAAGCAATGCAGGTTGGGATGCGTCATTTAGCTATAAAAACGACCACAGCATTAGGCCCAGTAAGATTAAAGTGGTCCGCACAGATGGACATCGTGTCATTATGACCATAAACCATACTCAGTAGCTTTTTATGTCTATTTTACCAGTTGTTTTTTGGTCGCTTTTTCAGTTGCCTTCTTGTCAGTAGCATACTAAATTGGCTAGTAGGGCTATAGATTTGCATTTAACTCATTCTACTCATATAGACGACGATATGACGATACCGCAAAGTTTGTGCTTGTTTTCTCCAGCAAAAGTCAACCTGTTTTTACATATTACGGGCAAACGAGACGATGGCTATCATAATCTACAGAGTGTCTTTAGATTATTAAATTGGGGAGATACTTTAGAGTTTAATATAACACCGCAAATCTTTAATCCATATGCTGTACTAGATCATACCAATATGCCCATTCGTTTGCATAGCAATGTTGCAGTAACCGATGATATAAATGACAACCTTATTACCAAAGCCTCGCTCGCGCTTATAGACTCATTAAAACATCAGATTAGCACCCAAATCGATGCAGACATTCATTCGCAGTCAGCGTTAACAACATCAACAGCGACGCTTGAACCCAATCTGCAGGCAGGCTTACCTGATCGTATGCCCGTTATAGATATAACACTCCATAAAGTTTTGCCTACAGGGGCAGGCTTAGGAGGCGGCTCTTCGAATGCAGCAGCCACTCTGGTTGCGCTAAACCAGCTTTGGGGTATCGGGTTAGGCAACACTGAACTGATCAAAATTGGTGCAACTGTTGGTGCTGATGTGCCCATTTTTATATTTAATAACGATGCCATTGCTGAGGGCATCGGCGACAAGCTAATACCTATTTTACTGCCTCACCAACATTACTTGTTACTAAATCCAAATGCGCATGCTTCCACGCAAGCGTTGTTTTCGCATCCCGCGCTAAACCGAAATATGCAAAGATTAAGTGTATCCCAAATTGTTGACCAACAAGATGACTTTTTAGGGCAGCTTAATAATCCGTTTACCAATGTATTTGAGCCTATTGTTACCGACATGGTAGTAGAAGTACAATCGGCCTTAATCTATCTAAAAACCCTAGAAAGCTTAACAGGTACTACGGCGCGTATGACGGGCACAGGTAGCAGTGTATTTTTACCAATACCTACTAATAAGCTAGATTTAATAAAAGATTATATCGCTCATGATCCTGACATCCCTTGTCATGCTATTATCACTGAGGCTTTATGAATATTGCTATGGTTCAGCAGTTTTTAGTACTTATAAGTTATTATTACTCGTAATTTATTGGTAGGCGTAATTAGAACCTATAATGACCTTTTCGCCAAAATAGCATGCAAAGGTTTAGTTAAATCGATAAAAAAAGTTGCATTGGATAAATTCTAGTGTATAATAACTCGCCCATAAAGGGGTATAGCCAAGTTGGTAAGGCATCAGGTTTTGATCCTGACATCCGTTGGTTCGAGTCCAGCTACCCCTGCCATATTCGTTAATGTTAAAGTGTTGTTTTAATATAAATAAAACTGCTTAATTCATTGACACATCTAGTTAGTTTTCGGTATAGTTCGCAACGAACGATTCTGAAAAAATACAATGCAAACCATTATAAAAACTTACCTTATTTTGGTTTTTATAATTAAATATCAAACGTTATGTTAGTTTCAATTTAATATAATTTGATATAGTCAGTCTGTTTTAGGGGTATAGCCAAGTTGGTAAGGCATCAGGTTTTGATCCTGACATCCGTTGGTTCGAGTCCAGCTACCCCTGCCATTTTTCAAAACGTTCAATATTCTCCTTTATTTGTGCAGTCTTCACTGCTCCTTTCTAAGTCAAATAAATAGGACTTGAATCATGCCATATCTGGCGATTTTTACGGGCAACGCCCACCCTGAACTTGCTAAAACCGTCGCAGATCACTTACATATTCCTCTAGGCCGTGCAAATGTTACGCGCTTCTCTGATGGCGAAATCGCTGTTGAGATTAAAGAGCATGTTCGTGGTAAAGACGTCTTCATTTTACAACCTACCTGTGCACCTACGAATGACAATTTGATGGAAATCATGGTCATGGCAGATGCCCTGCGCCGATCAAGTGCAGGCCGTATTACTGCAGTGATGCCTTACTTTGGCTACGCACGCCAAGACCGTCGCCCCCGCTCTGCTCGTGTACCTATTTCGGCCAAAGTGGTCGCTGACATGCTAAACATTGTTAGTATAGATCGCGTTATGACGGTCGACTTACACTCAGATCAGATTCAAGGTTTCTTTGATATTCCAGTAGATAACATCTATGGTACGCCTGTACTGCTAAAAGATTTGCAAAAACAAGGTTATGACAATCTTATGGTTGTCTCTCCTGATGTGGGCGGTGTGGTTCGTGCACGCGCTATGGCAAAAGAGCTTGGTGATGATACTGATTTGGCGATTATCGATAAGCGCCGTGCTCGTGCAAATGAGTCACAAGTCATGCATATTATTGGTGATGTCAAAGATCGTGACTGTGTTATTGTCGACGATATGGTCGATACCGCTGGGACCTTGTGTAAAGCTGCGCAAGCGCTAAAAGACAATGGCGCTCGTCGTGTATTAGGCTACATTACCCACCCTGTATTATCAGGTAATGCTATTGATAACATCAGTAACTCTGTATTAGATGAATTGGTGGTGACTGATTCTATTCCGCTAAGTGAAGATGCAAAAGCTTGTGATAAGATCCGTCAAGTTACTATCGCATCCCTATTGGCTGAAAGCTTACGTCGAATCAATAATGAAGAATCTATTAGCGCGATGTTTGACTCTATAAATAAGCCTTAATAAAGTATTTATACATTAGACAGAATAGTATGAATATAAAGATAAAAACCACTATCTTAAGATGGTGGTTTTTTATATTTAACCAGCTGGATTTTAGCTTTTAATAAGCGTATAATACGCCCTCTATATCTGTAGGGGACGGCTGCGAAATGGTTAAATCGTCTCTGAAATCAATGATAATACAGCTATAGTCTATATTCGATGTTGGTTTGGATACATTGGTCGCAAATGTAACCGGATGGCATCAAAAATCAATTTATTAATCAAGGATACTCCTATGAGTAACGTATTATACACGGTAAAAGGCATCGCCCGTACCGCAGATCAGCAGGGCAAAGGTGCGAGCCGCCGCCTGCGTAAGCAAAACTTAGTACCCGCTATTATTTATGGTGGTAATGAAGAGCCTACGGCAATCGCTATCAAAAACAACGAACTGTGGAAACTTCTTGAAAATGAAGCTTTCTTCTCAAATATTTTGACTATCGAGCTTGATGGTGAAGAACATTTAGCGGTCATTAAAGACCTCCAGCGTCATCCTGCTAAAGGTTTCCCAATGCATGCTGACTTCCAGCGCATTGTTAAAGGTCAGAAGATCAATATGAACATCCCAGTTCATTATGTTGGTCGTGAAGACGCTCCAGGTACTAAAGAAGGTGGTATTTTATCTACGCTAGTAACTGATTTAGAAATCGTTTGTTTACCGATGAACCTTCCAGAATATCTTGAAGTTGACGTTTCTAACTTAGAAATTGGTGATTCATTGCATCTTTCTGATATCAAGCTTCCTGAAGACGTTATCTTATTCGAGCTTGATATTGATGAGCCGGTTGACCGTACTATCGTTAATATGCAGCCACCAACACTTGAAGAAGTTGATGAAGACGACGGCGAAGAAGTTGATGCTGCTGATGTGCCTGCTACCGAACAAGGTGGTGAAGGTACTGATGAAGAAGATAAAGACAAAGAATAATTCGTCTATTGTCATTAGTTAGATAACGACTTTTGAGTCATTATCTAACTGTCAAAATGACTATCTATCAAAATGACTTTCACTCAATAGAATACAGTGAGAATGCTATGTCCCAACTTAAGCTTATTGTTGGGCTTGGCAACCCAGGCCAGCAATATGTCCACACGAGACATAATGCTGGTTTTTGGTTTGTGGCCCTAATTGCAGATAAATTTAACATTGAATTAGTCCCTGAAAAGAAGTTCAATGGCCTAACGGGTCGAGGTCGTATTTTTAATACGGATGTGCGCTTACTGTTGCCCATGACTTATATGAATAAATCGGGTCAATCTGTTGTTCCTATGGTTAACTTTTATGGTATTGATCCTGATGAGTTACTCATTGCGCATGATGAGCTTGATATTCCTCCAGGTAGTATTAAACTTAAAACTGGCGGCGGACATGGTGGCCATAACGGGCTACGAGATATTACGCCGCATTTGGGTCATGATTTTCATCGTCTGCGAATCGGTATCGGCCATCCAGGTCATAAGTCTAAGGTAAGTGGTCATGTGCTATCTAAAGCGTCTACAGATGATCAAATAGCCATAGAATCGGCATTAGATGCAGCGATGGGTGCTTTACAGTTAATGGTGACAGGTGAAATAGAAAAAGCCAGAAGCCAAATTAATGGATTTAAACTTCCCAATTAAGTAGTCTTACTTCCCTTTAATTACTCTTTGTTAAGCCTCATATATAAACAATGAACGAATGTTTGTTATTTAGCTCTATTTAATCTCTGTAAAATTAACTTATAAACCTTTATACTTGTTTTTTTTGATAGTCTATTGAATCAATTAACAAATGATAGCTATCATTATGCGTATAATCTGCGTTCAAGTTATTTGCTTAACAATTTATAGTCAATCAATCTTAGAAGTGGTACATGGCGAGCGAGTTTAAGTACTACTAGCCTAGGCTGCGCGAGTTTAACACTTTAAGAGTAGTTCGACTATAGTCCATTATTCCGAGGAACCCTATATGTTATTGACCTTACTGAAAGGTAAATTACACCGTGCCCGTGTTACACATGCAGACCTACATTATGAAGGGTCTTGCGGTATCGATGGGGATTTATTAGATTTGGCAGGTATTCGCGAGAATGAATCTATTGATATCTATAATGTGACTAATGGTAAGCGTTTTCGCACTTATGCCATTCGTGCTGAAGCTGGTTCTGGTATTATTTCTTTAAATGGCGCAGCAGCATATATGGCAGATCTTGGCGATATCGTTATTATTTGTGCCTATGCGCAAATGGATGAAGAGGAAGCTGATACGCACAAACCACGATTGGTATACTGCAATGAAGACAATACGGTAAAAGATACCGCTAATATTATTCCCGTGCAAGTATCATAATAAAATCATAATTCTTATAACGAATCTAACGCTAAGCGATGCAAATTGCTTGGCGTTTTTTCAAATCCTAAAAACTTTAGGTTCTGCTTAATAACTAAATATTATCGTATATCAGCTTATTGGAGATAAATATGGGCTTAGCTATCGTGGCCATTGTTCTTGGTCTAGCTATATTGGTATGGAGCGCAGATGCTTTTATAGACGGTGCCACAGGTTTGGCCATAAAGTTTAATATGCCAAGCTTCTTGATTGGCGTGTTAATCCTTGGATTTGGCACTTCTGCACCTGAAATGGTAGTCTCTGCCTTTGCGGCGTTCTCAGGTAGTCCAAGTTTGGCACTGGGTAATGCCTATGGTTCTAATATTATTAATATTACGCTCGTGCTTGGGGTGACAGCCCTTATCAGTCCTATTTTGATTCGTAGTGACGTAATACGACATGATTTAATGCTGCTACTTGCAATCACTGTACTAGCTGCGTTTCAGCTCGTTGATGGACAACTGACGTTTGTAGACGGCGTCGTATTAATTGTAGCTTTAATTATGGTATTACTGATTCAAATCTATTTGAGTCTTCGCAATAATACTGATGCTGAAATAGATGCAAATAAAAACGTCAATATCTTAAAATCTTTAGGCTTACTAATTGTTGGGTTATCGCTATTGATCGCCAGCTCACAGGCTGTGGTTTGGGGCGCAGTGAAGCTTGCAACATTATGGGGTATGAGTGAGCTATTAATTGGCTTAACAATTATTGCTATTGGTACCTCATTGCCTGAGCTTGTAGCTAGTGTGGCAGCAGCAAGACGTGGTGAGCACGATATGGCTTTGGGTAATGTGGTCGGCTCGAACTTATTTAATACCCTTGGTGTTACAGGATTAGCTGCCGTTATTCATCCCATGTCTGTAGAACCTGAGATTTTATCTCGCGATATGCTAATGGTTGGGCTGGCCACGGTCTTACTATTTGTACTGTGTCTTGTGGCTTTTAAACGAGATGGTAATTTAAAGTACACCAGTGGAATCATACTGGTTTTAAGCTTCGTAGGCTATTCTACGTGGCTAGGCTTGACCGCAATATAACTGTTTAACCTATTAAAACTATATTAACCTTTTCAAGCTTGATTGTCCTATTTAAACTATGACGATGTGCAAAAATAAATAATAGCCAACATTTAAAATGTTGGCTATTATTTTAGGCCCTTAATCATGTTCGTGCGTTTCTTCATACTCATCGTGTTCAACTTGATATAAAGCGCCTAAACGCTGCTGTAAATCATCGTCTAGTATCTTACGAGCTTCTATAAAGAATTCATTCTCTTCTTCTTGCAAATGATGACGCACCTTTTCGATCAAATCAGCACAGGTTTCATCCCACTTTTCTTGCCCGATACGGCCATCGTCTAGCGTCTCCATCATTTCATCCATTTCGTGATGCTCAGTGATGGCATGCCGGGATAAATCCAAACCATCATCATGCTGCATAACTGGGATGTATAGATGGCGCTCTTCAGCTGCTGCATGCGCTTTAAGCTCAAGTCTTAAATCTTCGTATATCTCTTTACGCTTCTCATTGTCACTCGTATTTTCAAGCTTATTACAATAATCACGCTGTACTTCGTGTTTTTCAATTAATGCGGCAAAAATATCTTTATCAAAATCGATACTGGTTTCTTGACTCATGACATACTCCCAAAATAATGACTTATAGCTACATACTATTAGCTAAATACTATCCAAAAATACTATAAGCACGGGTAACGAATATTTGATGACAAATAAATTGAAATACTTGTTTGTTGATTGTATTCGTGTATCTTTATACAAAACATAGAGTTACACATTATTAAAGTACTTAAAGTTATTAAAGTACTGTTTATAACCGTGCTGATTATTTTAGATTAGTATAAGCAATTTGATGATGAAATGGTGTCGCTATTGGCTTAAGATTTGTATGAGCATGTGAATAATGCAAGCGATTCTTATTTACCCTATTCGCTATTTATTCTTTTTATTCTTTTTTCTTAAAGATGTCATGAGTCCTTCGTGATGAATCTTGGGCATCTTTAATGTCACAGTATTAGATAGGATATCGTGAACTGCCAATCCGCGGCTATTAAACAAGCAAAATATATAGTTGAATATCAAACCAAATAAAGCACTCGTTAACATAGCGGTACGAGATCCTTGGAATAAATAACCTATCAAGCCGCATACAATAGGTACCACACATGCTGCTAAAATACGTTTCACTGACCCAGACCAAGTGAGCAATTGACCGTTACTATCGACAGTTTTTAAACGCCACGTTTGCATCCCTAAGGTTTGACCTGCACGCTGCCAAAATAAACCATAGAACCCAATAAGAGTCACAATAAACGCAGGTGTCAGTACGAGATTTTGATACCAACGCGGCAAGGTCTGCGCCTCATCTGAGCTTACCCCTGTCTCCATCGTCAACATCGTACCAATCACTGTCAGCACCGTACCTACCAAAAACAGCAACGCTAATATCAACATACCATCATAAATTATCGCTATGACACGAGTAGTGGCACGGGCAATCTCTGGTTCACCAGAAATACTCACCCCCTCGATACCTGTAGGGCGCAGCGCTTTCTTTTTTGAGGTGTTTGTCTTGCTAGAATCTCGGCGAGATAGCTTTGGTTTGGACATGATAATTACAATAACCTAATAGAATAAGACACTTAATGTAGTATGCATAAGCTGCTAAGATAAAATATGCTAGCGTATTGTAACGTATTTAGAGACTGGCAACAGCATTCATCTCAATCTTGAATTAACAGATATGAATCGAACCTGCAAAGTAGGAGGGTGTGTTGCAACAAATAGGGGAAGATAGGTGTGACGGCATAGAGAAAAACTGACAGACATAAAAAAATCGCCCACGTTTGGCGATTAATTAATATATGAAATAAGTGATTAGAATGAATGGTGCGCCTTGAGAGATTCGAACTCCCGACCCCTTAGTTCGTAGCCAAGTGCTCTATCCAGCTGAGCTAAAGGCGCATAATTATCATGCTAATACTTTATAACACAGTGTTAACGAGTAAACTATCGCTTACGGTTAACAGGGTGACTATTATAGTCCATAAATCTTAGGTGTCAACTTTTTATTGGATTAATTTAATCTAATAAAATGGCGGAGAAGGAGGGATTCGAACCCTCGATACGCGTTAACGTATACACCCTTAGCAGGGGTGCGGTTTCAGCCACTCACCCACTTCTCCAAAACCCCTAAAACAACTATTTAGTTAAAATGAACTCATTCCTAAATAGCTTTTAGACAACAACACTCATAAGAAACTCAAATAAACCAAATAACTTATATATCAGTCAATTTATATAAGAGTTACATCTCGTTGTGGGCGAGTATTATAACAAACTCAAAGGAGTTTGCAAGTTAGTTTTTAAATTTCTTTAAGATAAGTATTTATGTCTTATCTACTAACTAAATCGAATTTATAAACCTTAGTCATATCCTAATCAGTATGTAAAACCCTTAAGCATTATTAACTCAAATGAAGCTATCCAAATAACGGTAATAAATTACTTGCAATGGTTTTGATTATAATTTCAATCAGCAATAACCCGAATATGGCAAACATTGGAGACAAATCAATCATACCAAGATTAGGCGTAATACGTCGAAATGGTGCCAAAATGGGCTCCGCCATTTGAATAATAATTGTCATTATCGGATGCATCTTTTGGGTTAACATCACAATCCAACTGATAATGATGGCCCCAATAATAAGGTAGCGTGCCACACTTAAAAAGCTCAATATGAGCTGTAAAGATCCAGTAAAGAACAGTTTAAGCGGCGTATACCCATAGCCTAGTAAGGCTGCATTACCTGACAGATCAATGAGCTTGAGTAAAAACATTAGGACGATAGCCGCAATACTAACTCGGCCACCGCCTACCGTTGGGAAAATACGTTCAAAAACATCAACGAATTTGGTGATCCTATACGCAGGTTCAGCCATAGGGTTACTTCGCTCAAGCCCAGCGAACTGTAGCATAAAGCGTATGAATATAAGCAACATGGCAAAGCTGATAACCATATTAAACAAAGGTATTAAAGAACTAGACATTCAACGTACTCTTCCTAATTTATCTTAAAAATATGACACTGACTATATATAAAACTGAGAGAACTGGATATAAAACGGAGTGAATTGGGCGTATCTTTATAAGATACTTTAAAATTCATGCTGATTATTTACTTTGATTAAAATCTATAGAAACAAACAAGTGAATTAGCACTTTAATAATGCTTATTGAGCAAGTTCTGTACTGATTTCAACACTACGGTCATAGCAGGCCTGCATGGCCAACTTCATAATTTGCTCAAAGTTGTTATGCTGTAATGCAGCCACCGCAGCCTGTGTAGTGCCATTTGGTGACATTACTTTACGGCGTAGCTCAGCGGGTGTTTCATCGCTGGTAATTGCCATTTGTGCCGCACCAAGCGCAGTTTGCATGGCTAATGCTGCCGCTTGTTTTTCATCGAGACCAAGCTCAACACCCGCATTAATCATAGACTCGATCATATAAAAGAAATATGCAGGTGCAGAGCCTGAAACGGCAGTTACGGCATGCAGCTGCTCTTCTTTATCTACCCAGCTCACTAAGCCAGATGCCGCCATTATTGTGCTCGCCAATTGTTTGTCAGTCTCGCTAATACTGTCCGTGGCATACAGCCCTGTCGCCCCTTTTTGAATAGTCGAAGGCGTGTTTGGCATTGCACGTACGATATTTAGATAACCATCGACCATCTTGCTCAGCGTATCTGTTGAGAGCCCTGCGGCTACTGAAATTAAGAGCTGACTATCTAACACATCGGCAAACTCTGAAAGCACCTCTCCCATAACTTGAGGTTTAACCGCTAAAACCACCACATCTGCTGACTCAACCGCAGCTTTAGGATTGTCAGTTTCTGTATTACCCTTTGGATTTACCGTATTGATTTTTTGACTACGAAATAAGGCGCGTGTCTCTTCTGAAGGAGCTGAAACCGTAATATCTGTTGGTTTAATACCTCGACCTAGCAGCCCACTGATGAGCGCTTGTGCCATGTTACCACCACCGATAAAGCTGATTTTCTTTCCTTTAAGTTGAGACATTCATTATTTCCTTTAGAGTTTTTTTAGCGGCCTGACCAATCGCATGTGTAAGATTAAAGAACCCATAACAACGTTTAGATTACAGGAATTTTATGACATGTTTTATATCAAAGGCAGATTAGTTTACCACATCATGTCAAGCTTTATGTCGTAGCATAATGAATTTTACACGGGCCTGTACGTTTAAAGCTATTTTAAATCAATAGATAGTTTTTGGCATTCAATAAGCTGTTGAATCTCTTCTTCAATTGGGCTACTTAATGGTTCGATACCATCTGTCGTAAGCATAAATAAGGGCACTTTTTTTATAGGTACAGTTTCTATAGATGCAGTTTGTATAGGTACGGTTTCTATAGATGCAATTTCTTTAGGTGCAGTTTGTATAGGTAGGGTGTCTAAAGATTGTGACTTATCTAACTTAGAGATTGAACTTAATGAACTTTCTACTGTTTGTACTGCCAAATCGTCGTTGAGAGGGGTTGTCTGAATTAATAATGAACACGAACAAACTGATCGGCGTTTAAAACTTGGCTGGTTTATGGCTTGAAGAAGCTTTTTGCCGGATTTTCGCCCTACTCTACCTTGAAGTTGTACTTTTAGATTACGTGGTAGCGGTTCAATCATTATTGATAAAGACTTAAGCTTTAAATCACTTTGAGAAAATGGATATAGAAGGCTTTTTGAGGGGTTGTTGGTAGCACTATCTGAATGGCTATGTGCAGCACTGTTTAAAAAATGATCACGTATTATAATAGCTACATCGTGCATGCCACTGACATACCAGTGAGTGCCCGTTTCTGGACTCTTTAAATATAGTCTATGATTGTGACTTTGTAGGTATACTTGGTTTGAATCCTTCAAATAGGACGTGCTATTGTCTTTGTCAGTTACGTTTTGGCTGTCATCTACAGCAACTTTATGGTCATTTATAGATAGTTGTTGCGTGTCAGGTGTCAATTGTAGCCAATCGAACCAAGTTTGATCGATTCGGTAGAGGTTATTTTTGTAACGACGAATGACATAATGATGATCGCCACTGTGCCAGTACAATTGAGTTTGATGATCCAAATCATCGCGTTGAGTCAATCGTATTACGTCATCGACTAGACGTTTTGAGGGCGGTAACTGGGTTTGTTTAGGAGCGAGCCAAGTGTGAATTAGAGTGGATTGCCGAGCCTTAGTTAATGCACTAAATAATTCAATAGCTAAGACAGATTGTCTTTCATCTGCTTCTATACACACGTTATTAAGATCCGTTTGAGCTTGGTCGCTCAAGATAGATGCCGCATCTTGCATCAATTCACAAGTACGAGCGATTGCCGACTTAGCGTGCGGATATCTCTGGTTAATATGTGGCAACAACACACTTCTCAACCAGGCTCTGTCATTCACTATGGATTCAGATTGAACAGTCGAGCTGTTTGGTAGAGTTGAATCACTTGTAGCTGTATGACTACTCATTACATTGGTGGGATCATCGACATAATCAAGTTGATGTAACTGAGCATATTTAGTAATACTAGCACGGCTTGCTGTCAGCAATGGTCGCCATAAAAACACCCGCTTATGCTTATGCTTATGCTTAGCTTTGCATCGATTGTATTTGGACGACCAAGCTTGCATGGCGCTTAAACCATTCACCCCAGCGCCATTAAATAACCGCATTAATAGAGTTTCAACTTGATCATCTTGGTGATGCCCCAGAATAAGTACATCATCTTGATTCATCATATCCAGCATTGCTTCATATCTTGCCAGCCGAGCGTCTTGTTCTGTTTTTTTATGAATCGATATCGATAAGATTGTGCAAGGAATATTATTCTGCGCGGCCCATTCTGAGACATGCTGTGACCATTCTTCATTAGCTTTTTGCATTCGGTGATTGACATGCAGTATCTGGGGTAAAAACGGCAAAGATCCATTTTCAAAAAGTGTCTGGCACAATGCGGCCAAACTTAGCGAATCTCGCCCACCACTACAGGCCAGCCAAACACGTTTGCCATGTAATTGCAGTTTATAATCGTTAAAACTGTTGAGCAAAGTCTGAGTTAAACTACAGTCTATAGTCATAGTCGTTAAAACACATGTTTATAGTAAGAAACTAGGTCAGCATTAAAAGCAATATATAAGAGTTATTGGGAGTTACTTTAAAAAACTCACTCATTATATGCGCTTGTCAGTATAAAAAGTAACCCGATCTTCTCTTAAAAACCCAGCCAGCCCTAGAGCATAGCGCTGTGCCACTTTTACCGCTGTACTGGTTGGTGCAGACATACCTATGAGCCAAGGCAGTTGACATCGAATGGCCTTTTGAACCAGTTCGATAGACAACCTTGATGTCATGACCACATAATCTAAAGCTATATTGTTTCGCAGCTGCCAACCTATCAATTTATCTAACGCATTGTGCCGACCCACATCTTCAAACAAGTACAATTCGCCTTGATATAAAGTGGCAGCGGTATGTACCGCACCAGTCAACTGATGCATAGATTGTGCATTTTCAATTAATTGTTTTATAGATAATAATGCCTCTAAACTTGGCATTTTTCGGTCAGTTCCTACAGAAGTGGACGCGATATAATCTGTTAAATCAGGCAATGCTTGCTCAAGTCCCGTCATACCGCACATACCGCAGCCCGTGCGACCAGACAGTTGACGTCTTTGCATGATAATTTGCTGATGTCTACGCTGATTTAAAGTGAGCTCAACCATATACGCATCATAATCTAATAACAAGCGCTTGAGATTTTGACGCTCAACGCCGTCATTATTAACTTGACTCATGGGACTAAAATCACTCTCATCCTGTACAGGACGTATTTGCCAATCCAATAACTCGCCTCGATGCTCAATTAAACCTTCGCTTAATAAAAAGCCAAGTGCCAAGTACTCAAGCTGTTCTGGACTTGCCATTAGTACTGCATAATGAATACCGTTAATAACTATGGCAATTGCTGCTTCGACGGCTAGTACCGTCTCATTCTGCTCTATGTGTAATTCATCTAACTCCTTGACGCGTATATAGCTGTGCTTTTGAGCGGGATGAACTTTCGCTACTTTGATAGGTGGTTCTTCACTTTTTGAGTTATATATACTTTCTGAATTAAATGCTTTTAATTCAACCTGTTTGTTATAAGGTGCATTGGCCATAGGAGTGCTAAACATATGATTTGCTACATGATTTAAGGTCTGATCTGACATATGGGTATTGCTACAGTAGCGGTTGCTACTATTGAAATGTGAAGTGCTGCTTATATGAGAAGTGCTACTTACATGGGCAGTATTGCTTTTAACATCATTGTTATGACCATGAAGCTTATAACCGCCATTACTTAATGTACCGTTAGTCCTTCTAATACCGTAAACTACGTTATCACCCTCTATAACTTTTGAGTGATTCAAATCCACAATATCATTAAAACCTTGGAGTATAGATGACGGACTACTAGTCCGGTCTTCGTCTATGATAGACATGACTTAGTTCTCATTACTTTTAAATATCATTACTACATTATGGCTTTGATAAACGTCTTATCTATCTACCAAACTACTTATATAAAAAACACCTAGACTAAGTCTTTATATTACGCTTTAGCCATATAACGTGTTAAACCTTATGAAAGGAACTTTTAAAATCAGTTTAGATATAAAATTAAGGAATTTGTATAATGAGCTCGAATAGACACAACTCGAGCTCATTATATAGAGTAATTAAAAACATCAGCTAAGCTTTTTGCAGAGTTACCGTCATCGATTTATAAGTTGGGGTGTACGATTCTAATGTATGGCTGTCTAAATCTATTAGATCATTACACTCAGGATAATACACTGCCACAGCATTAGCCGCGATATCCATCGGCGTAAGTACCAGTGGCCCCATCTGCCTTGTCATCTTACTGTTATCATGTTTAGACACAATAATACGCTCGCCTGCATCCCATCCTAAACGGCTCATTTCATCAGGATGCATAAACACCACATCACGGCGATTGGTTTGGCGATAACGATCTTCATATCCAAAGATAGTGGTATTGAATTGATCATGACTACGGACACTCGTAAGCTGCCAAACTTTTTGTTCATCCTGAGCCTGCTGATTAATCTCGTTCGTACCAGATGACCCGTGTTGAGTATTAATATTTTGATTGGTCTCGCTCATCTGATCGGCGACATAAGTGATGTCATATTTGGGGACTTCAAGCTGCGCTTTGCCACTTTCCGTGTTCCACTTACGATGGCGCGCAGCATGATACAAATGAAAACCGCGCTTATTCTCACGAATACGATAATTAAAGTTCTCAAACCCTGAAATCGCTTGTGCGATATAATCGCGAGTATAATCGTAATCTTCAGCCATTTTATCCCAATCGATAACATGGTCTGAACCAAAATAGGCGTTAGCAATACCCGCCACAATCTGTGCTTCAGCTTTTAAAGAATCACTGATTGGGGCAAGCTTACCTTTAGTGGGTACTATTTGGCACATAGAGTCTTCAATAGTGGCAAACTGGTTACCATAACTGGTTTGATAACGCTCTGTTCGGCTATAGCAAGGAAGTATGAGATTGTTTTTACCGGGATAAAGCATGCTTTCGTTGAGTTTTGTCGCGACAAACACATTAAGTGCATTATTTGACATCGCTTGCTGAATGGCTGATCTATCAGGGGCAGCTACACTATAATTGCCGCCCATACTGATGAAAGTCTTGATCTTGCCTTGAATCATCGCTTTTGCACCCGTGACCACATTATAGCCATCTTCTTGCGGCATTGGATGCTTAAACACACTTTGTAAGCTATCAAGTAACGACTGCTTGGGCTGTTCATGAATACCCATGGTACGATCGCCTTGAACATTCGAATGACCACGCACTGGTGAAGCGCCAGCGCCTTCGACACCAATCATTCCCATTAGAAGTAACAAATTGGTAATCATAGCGACATTGTCATCGCCTTGCGTATGCTGAGTAATACCCATACCCCATGTACATATAGTCGCTGGACTGTCCGCAACCAATTGTGCAAGTTCAATAATGGCGTCTTGTGTGATGCCACTACCACGAACGATATCGTCCCATGACTGCGCTTGTAGCCATTCACTTAATGCATCGAATCCTGAGGTATGCTCATTTATAAAGTTTTTATCAATTTTGTCATTTTCAAGTAGCCATTTGGCTAAGCCAGTCAATAGAGCAGTATCACCACCGATTTGAATTTGCACCACTTCATCGACCATTGGATCACTGCCACCAGCTGCCATATGGTTCACTTTTTGCGGATTTCTAAAACTACTTAGACCTTGTTCACGCATTGGATTAATAGCAATAATACGGCAGCCTTGCTCGTTAGCATGCGCCAACATCTCTAGCATACGCGGATGATTGGTTGCAGGGTTTTGCCCAAACATCAATATAAGCTTTGCTTTTTCAAAATCCTCAAGCATGACGGTGGCTTTACCGACACCCAATTGTCTGCCCAACATGACCGAAGTAGGCTCATGACACATGTTTGAACAATCAGGTAAATTGTTGGTACCAAAAAAACGAACAAACAACTGATACAAAAACGCAGGCTCGTTAGTGACGCGCCCTGAGGTGTAAAACATGGCTTCATCAGGATTATCTAATGCCTTTAACTGATCAGCAATTTTGCGAAAAGCATCTTTCCACGTTATCGGAACATATCGGTCTTGATTGGCATCGTAATACAATGGTTCGGTTAATCTTCCCGCCAGCTCTAACTGATGACCATCATAGCCTTGTAATTCGGAAACGGTATGCTTGGAGAAAAATTCAGCATCGGCCCGTCTAGTTGTGGTTTCACTTGCTAAAACCTTTATACCTGTTTCACACACATCAATTGTTTTATGTGTTTTATGATCCGGCCAAGCGCAGCCTGGGCAATCAAACCCACCATTTGGCTGGTTGCTACTAAGCACACTCACGCTACCCCGTAAAAATGCTTTGTAATCTAATAACACTTGTGATGATTCTATTAATGCAGACCACCCTGCAGCAGGATGATTATAAACAGGTATTTTTCTCATAATGGCACTCTTTTAGCTAGGATAATAATGGCTGGTGACACTCTATAGATTAGATAATTTCTAATATGGGCGATGATTATGAACTAGCAAGCAAAGGGAATTTTGTTAGGGTCCGTTGAACATTTAAATATTAGGACTGCTGATAGCTAAAATTGTTCGCCGTTTTGCCTGCGGGTTTATATGTTGTACGGTAGATTCATTTGAGATTACTGGATAATAATGAGTATAGGACAAAAAAATATTCTGCGACACTATCGTTAGCATTTACTATACATTTTGTTTTATACATCTGAGATTGCACACGACATCAGACTGTGAGCATGAGCTCAAAACGATATAAAAAAAGCCCTCAATAAGCTAAGTATTGAGGACTAAAAAGGATTATAGAATTGTTGAGTGCTTAAATGGAGACTTTCCCAAACTTTGTGTAACTGCTTATAATCCATAGTAAAGGAGAATAAGCAATGACAAAACAAACAGAACTAAAAAAACTAGCCGAACAAATGGCCAAACACGTTGGCAGCTTTGAAGACATCAAAGCATTTCAAAAAGAGCTCATGCAGTCATTTATTGACACTGCATTAGAAGCCGAGATGGAAGAGCATCTAGGCTATCCTAAGCATGAAAAGGCGGATACCCCAAACAAGCGCAACGGTCACACCAAAAAGACAGTGCGCAGTGACACAGGTGAGATTGAAGTATCTACACCCAGAGACCGTGAAGGAAGCTTTGATCCTGTATTGGTTGCAAAGCATCAAACTCGTATCACTGGGCTCGATGATAAAATCATCATGTTTTACGCCAAAGGCCAGACAACCACTGAGATTGTTGAGAGTATCAAAGATATCTATGACGTTGATATCTCAACCAGTCTCGTATCAAGGGTTACTGACAACATCATAGATGACATCACAGCATGGCAGAATCGTCCACTAAGTAGCTTATATCCTATCGTATATTTAGACTGCATTGTCGTTAAAGTACGTCAAGACAAGCAAATCATTAATAAAGCCATCTATCTGGCCTTAGGCGTCAATCTTGAGGGCAAAAAGGAGCTACTGGGTATGTGGCTATCGGAGAATGAAGGCGCTAAGTTCTGGCTAGGTATTCTCACTGAACTACAAAACCGTGGGGTTCAAGATATTCTTATTGCCTGTGTGGATGGTTTAAAAGGCTTTAGCGAGGCAATTAATACGGTATATCCAAACACACAGGTTCAGCTATGTATTGTGCATATGGTACGTTACTCTATGAAGTTTGTACCATGGAAAGATAGAAAAAAAGTAGCGGCTGGTTTAAAGGCGGTTTATGGTGCTGATACGCTTGAGCTGGCAGAGGCTAGCCTTGAGCAGTTTAATGAGATCTGGGGCGATAAATACCCGCATGTGGTTACCTCTTGGCGCAATAATTGGGAGGGCTTAACCGTGTTCTTTGATTACCCGAAAGACATTAGAAAAGCCATTTATACGACCAATGCTATCGAGTCATTAAATAGCGTGATTCGTACCGCTGTGAATAAGCGTAAGATATTCCCATCTGATCAAGCGGCGTTAAAGGTTGTTTATCTAGCGACTCAGCAGGCGTCTAAAAAGTGGTCGATGCCCATCCGTAACTGGACGTCTGCTCTTAATCGATTTATGATTATGTTCGATGAGCGTGTTAGTAAGCATTTAATCTAAATTGCAGTTACACAGAATTCAGGATGGGCTC
>NZ_JBXYJG010000015.1:0-83710 GCF_057396255.1 Psychrobacter sp. CX21
CTAAAACTAAAGAACAACTTGTTGTGAATTCTTGCTGACCGAATGCCGTTTATAAGGAGGTGATCCAGCCGCAGGTTCCCCTACGGCTACCTTGTTACGACTTCACCCCAGTCATCGACCACACCGTGGTGAGCGCCATCCTAAAAGGTTAGGCTACCCACTTCTGGTGCAATCAACTCCCATGGTGTGACGGGCGGTGTGTACAAGGCCCGGGAACGTATTCACCGCGGCATTCTGATCCGCGATTACTAGCGATTCCGACTTCATGGAGTCGAGTTGCAGACTCCAATCTGGACTACGATAGGCTTTTTGAGATTCGCATCACATCGCTGTGTAGCTGCCCTCTGTACCTACCATTGTAGCACGTGTGTAGCCCTGGTCGTAAGGGCCATGATGACTTGACGTCGTCCCCGCCTTCCTCCAGTTTGTCACTGGCAGTATCCTTAGAGTCCCCGGCATAACCCGCTGGTAACTAAGGAAAAGGGTTGCGCTCGTTGCGGGACTTAACCCAACATCTCACGACACGAGCTGACGACAGCCATGCAGCACCTGTATTCTAATTCCCGAAGGCACTCTCGTATCTCTACAAGATTCTAGATATGTCAAGACCAGGTAAGGTTCTTCGCGTTGCATCGAATTAAACCACATGCTCCACCGCTTGTGCGGGCCCCCGTCAATTCATTTGAGTTTTAACCTTGCGGCCGTACTCCCCAGGCGGTCTACTTAGTGCGTTAGCTGCGTCACTAAGGGATCAAGTCCCCCAACGACTAGTAGACATCGTTTACGGCGTGGACTACCAGGGTATCTAATCCTGTTTGCTACCCACGCTTTCGAACCTCAGTGTCAGTATGATGCCAGGAGGCTGCCTTCGCCATCGGTATTCCTTCAGATCTCTACGCATTTCACCGCTACACCTGAAATTCTACCTCCCTCTCACCTACTCTAGCCTAACAGTATCAGATGCAGTTCCCAGGTTAAGCCCGGGGATTTCACATCTGACTTATTAAGCCACCTACGCTCGCTTTACGCCCAGTAATTCCGATTAACGCTTGCACCCTCTGTATTACCGCGGCTGCTGGCACAGAGTTAGCCGGTGCTTATTCTGCAGCTAATGTCATCGCTTATGGGTATTAACCATAAGGTCTTCTTCACTGCTTAAAGTGCTTTACAACCAAAAGGCCTTCTTCACACACGCGGCATGGCTGGATCAGGGTTGCCCCCATTGTCCAATATTCCCCACTGCTGCCTCCCGTAGGAGTCCGGGCCGTGTCTCAGTCCCGGTGTGGCTGATCATCCTCTCAGACCAGCTACAGATCGTCGCCTTGGTAGGCCTTTACCCCACCAACTAGCTAATCCGACTTAGGCTCATCCAATAGCGAGAGCGCAAGCGCCCCCTTTTCCCCGTAGGGTGTATGCGGTATTAATACGAGTTTCCCCGTGCTATCCCCCACTACTGGGCAGATTCCTAAGTATTACTCACCCGTCCGCCGCTCGACGCCTGATAGCAAGCTATCATCGTTTCCGCTCGACTTGCATGTGTTAAGCCTGCCGCCAGCGTTCAATCTGAGCCATGATCAAACTCTTCAGTTTAATCTTGCTTGTAACCTTTCACTTAATTAAAAGTAAGATAGATTACTAATCTTGGCTCATTTAATACTAGCAAATTGCTTTTCGTATGTTTCATATAATGAATTAACTTCGAGTTTTTCTGCTGTATTAAATGATAATTTTTTATAGTTAGTCATTATCCATACCTATTAATAGATACAAACAATCCCAACTTCATTTTTAGCATTCTTAATCAGCAAAAATCCACACAAGTTGTTCTTTAGTTCTAGCTTTTAAATAATGACTAGCTTGTCGTCCAAGACTAGTGTATTTCTTGCTTAACACCTCTGAGATCATCTCTCTTCGTGCCGAGCAGGCTGACTATTATATAGATTTAAATATCGTTGTCAACATTTTATTTTTAATTCTTTCTAAGAAGATTTGCTTCAAAACTTTTAAGTTTATGTTGGCAGTCCGTCTTAACGAGGGCGTATTATAAAGGGTTTAGTTTTTGAGTCAACTAGTTTTTACTTTTTAATCGTTTCATTCTAAGAGTGAGAGTTTTATAAGTATTTAACATATATGAATTAACTTATATACATTTTCTGACTTATACAACCAGTACAAATCTATACGTTGTATGGAGTAGCTATTATATTATGTATGCTTAACCGTAGCTTTAATAGTGGACACGATTCCAGATAATGCATAGATAATACCAATTGCCAAAATTCCAAGAGGAATATCAGATAGCACAATCGCCATGATTAGCACTCCAATAATTAACGCGACAAAAGGTACTTTCTTTTTATCGAATTCTTTAAAACTGTAGTATTTGAGATTGCTTACCATCAACAATCCGCAAATCGCTACCCAAGCTGCACACAAATACATAATTTGAGTGTCGTAGATGCCTACCCAGCTATTATGATCAATAGCCACCATGACTGAACTTGTAACAAGAATTGCAGCTAAAGGACTTGCCAAACCAACAAAAAACTTTTTATCCACTTCACCAATTTGCACATTAAAACGCGCTAAACGAAAAGCTGCACAGGCTGTAAATATAAACGCACATCCGATACCTATCCTTCCTAATGGCTGTAAAGCGAAACTATAGATAAGAATTGCAGGCGCCACACCAAAGGCTAACATATCCGCTAATGAATCGTACTGCTCTCCAAAAGGGCTTTGTGCATTAAGCATACGGGCGACTCGACCATCAGCCCCATCTAATATGCCTGATAGAAAAATAGCCAACGAAGCTTTATAAAACTCGCCTTGCATACTCGATAATATAGAGAAGAATCCAGATAACAACGACAAGGTAGTAATTAAGTTTGGGGCTAAATAAACACCACGGCTGACCACAGGATTACCGTCTGCTACTTCTTGCTCAATAACTTCAAACGTTAAAGCATCGAAACCTTCACCGATTAAATCATTCGGATGTACAGATGATGGTAAATCAGACGTTTGGCTTTCGGTATGTGAGTGATGTGGGTTCTTCATACTAAATCCTTTATTGATAAATAACCAAAGTACTCACTTTGTATAAATTTATAATAATGTAAGCAGCTACTATTTATCTATTGTCTATTCAACTAACGACTACTCGTTACTCACCAACTAGCCAGCGAACATTGACAGCTTGGCTTTTAGGCAATTCTGGTGCATCCTCAGGGCGCATCAGTGGCTGAATGAAATTTAAAATCTCGCGTGCATGTTTTTCGAACTGCCAAGGTGGATTAATAATTAACATACCCGTACCGTTAAGCCCAGCAGCAACATCATTGGGATAAATATTCAATTCACATAAAAGCTGTCTACGTATATCTGTACGCTTCATTTTTTTATAAAATAGTTCTACAGCATCAATATTCTTAATCGGAAACCATAACGCATACACACCTTGCGGCCATTTTTGCATTGAGAAGGTCAATAGATCAATCAGCTGAGAGAAATCTTTATGCTCTTGTTCATAGGGAGGATCTATTAAAATAAGACCTCGACGCTCCTCTGGCGGTATTACTGCTGGTATACCTTCAAATGCATTGCGATTGTGGATACCTATGGGCAGCTGATAAAGCTGATAATTAAGCGCATCATATTCTGAATTCTTGTATTCAAAAGCTTCAGCTCTAATCTTAAGGTCTGGATTTTTTTCAACATGATGGGCTATCCACCAAGGTGACCCTGGATACACATGCTTGTCATAGGTTTGACGAGCTTGATGGATATCATCAATATATTGACGTACTGCATCTGGCGCATCAGCCAAATCTGCGCCAAGAATTCTTTGGACGCCAGACTTAGCTTCTTCTGTTTTTCGTGCTTCATCACTACTTAAAGAATAAAGACCTCGCCCACCGTAAGCGTCTAAGGCATAAAAAGGCTTGCCTTTCTTACTCAATTGATTAAGTAGTTGAATAAGTAGAATATGTTTTGCGACATCGGCAAAATTGCCGGCGTGATAAGCGTGTTGGTAGTTCATAAGATTGCTTGTATTATAAAGAATGTTTGGGTATCTAAATTTCGTTATATGGTAGCATAAGCGGTTATAAAATAAGTATATTAAAAGTTAATACTATTATTTTAAGGTATCGGTTCATGACTACAGTCGGTAAGACGCTTATTGATAGTAACATAGCGCCCATTGATAAGGGATTGCAAGACCCCATTACTGTCGCTATTCCACCGCCTTTAACCCCTGAGGAGGTTGACACCTCAAGAGAAACAGCTGAATATATTATGCAAGTGCTAACCACTGAGGATAGTGTAGTAGATTTGGGCGTCATTGACTTATCATTGACCCAGCAAGCATTGTCACAATCTGACTTTGAGGCTAACTGGGCGCAGCGTCTAACAGACGACATTATAGATAGCTTTGTCGGTTCCGGTTTTATTGTGCTGGATGAAGTGTACTCGACTAAAGCCCTGTTAGCGCTGCAAACAGAAAGCGGATTTGTTGATTATCGAGAGGCGTTACTTACTGAGGGCATACGTAAAACAGATATCCGTGGTGACCGTATACGCTGGATTACCAAAAACTTTTATGCCGGTTTTTATTATTTACAAAGCATCAATGAATTGGCGCAACTGTTTAATCGCACCTTATTCGCTGGTATCCGCCACAGTGAAGCACACTATGCTTGCTATCCTGCTGGTTTTGGTTATAAATGGCATGCTGATAATCCTGCTGGGCGTGATGAGCGGGTCATTTCTGCGGTATTTTATTTAAATGATGAGTGGCGTGAGGTGGATGGCGGTCAGCTGTCTATTATCGACTCGAACAACCAGCAGCATCAGTTGTTGCCTAAAGCCAACCGTTTGGTTATCTTTGATAGCGATCTGCAACATCAAGTCGAAATTGCCCATCGCCAGCGCTACTCTATTGCCACTTGGCTACGCCGTGATGACGCATCAATCGTTGCAGAGCCTTTATAAGGCTATTATTTTTCAACCTTAATGTCTACTGATAATGTATTCTATACAGCCCTTAAACTTTAAGAACTCACAACGACAACCTATACTCTGACAGCCTATTGCTATCAGTATTTATATTTTATACCTCTAAGGGAAATTATGAGCGCTAAAGACACTATTGACCAATCAACCCATCAACAACAAACCTTAGCATTAAGTATTGAGCTCATGCGCCGTGACTCCGTCACCCCTGATGATAAAGGCGCTCAGGATGTGTTGGTAGAGCGATTAAGCCCATTAGGATTTAACAGCGAATTTATGTACTTTGGTGATAAGCAAGCTACTGGTCTTAATGCCGAGGTCAAAAACTTATGGTCAAGACGTGGTAACCAGGACCCTGTGGTTTGTTTTGCCGGTCATACTGACGTCGTGCCCACAGGCAACCCTGATAACTGGAAAATACCACCTTTTGAACCAACCGTTAAAGACGGCTATCTTTGGGGTCGTGGTGCCGCTGATATGAAAACAGGTATCGCTGCTTTTACCATTGCCGCTGAAAACTTTGTCAAAAATCACCCTGACCATAACGGCTCGATTGCGATGTTAATCACCTCAGATGAGGAAGGCCCTTCTATAAACGGTACGGTAAAGGTGATGGAGGCGCTAGAAGCACGTCATGAAAAAATCACTTATTGTCTTGTCGGCGAGCCATCGAGTACGGACACGCTAGGTGATATTATTAAAAACGGTCGCCGTGGTTCGTTGGGCGGTATTTTGACTGTAACAGGTAAGCAAGGTCATGTCGCCTATCCGCATCTGGCAGTTAACCCCATTCACGCCCTTTTGCCAGCACTGACCGAGTTTGAAAATGCCGTGTGGGATAAGGGCAACGACCACTTCCCTGCCACGACCATGCAAATTTCTAACCTTAATGGCGGTACAGGTGCTAATAATGTCATTCCAGAAACAGTTGACGTGGTGTTTAATTTTAGGTTCTCAACAGAGACGACAGAACATGAGCTTCGTGCCAAAACACATGCCATCTTTGACAAGCACTTTAATAACAGTGACGCCACCTACGACATTCAGTGGAAGTTATCAGGCAATCCCTTTTTAACTGCTGAGGGTAAATTAGTGGATGCGTGTAAAGTCGCTATTAAAGAAGTCACTGGTACCGATACTCAGCTATCGACCTCAGGCGGGACCTCTGACGGCCGATTTATTGCGCCTACTGGCGCCCAAGTGGTTGAGCTTGGTGTGCGTAATGCCACCATTCATCAGGTCGATGAGAAAGTTGAAGTAGACGATCTGGGTAAATTGGCGCAAATATATGAGCGTATGTTAGAGGAGTTGCTGTTGGGTTAAGTTGAATATGTGTCAACTACTTCGATTAACCAACCCTAACCCCTGCTCGTCATTCGCAAATAGAAAATGAGCTAAAAAAACTAACTGGAGATAATATTGAAGTTAGAAGAACAGGAAGGCTTATTTTTTAGTGCGCTTTATCAGCTTCAAAACTTACAAACCAACCAATAAATCTAAACTAAAAAAATTAGTATGAACGGTATTTCAAAATCTTTACCTCATCTATTGATAAACGTTATATTGACGATAAAAATCTGTCAATCCATAGCAGAACGTTCTAATTTTTCATCATATAATACAAATAAAGTAGAAGCTATAACGGTTTACAACACTTCTATATTAGAAGATGAGGCGACTGCCATTGTATCTATTATTGAGAAATATAATGCTGATATGGTATTTATAACTCCTAAACCACATGAACCAAAAATTGAAGTTGGTGTTTGCTTTTATAACAAATTACCCACTGATTTAAAAAGCTGTATTGAGAGTGAGTTAAGTCAAGCCATAGGTAAAAACGTTGTTATAACACCTACGGCGCATTTAGTCCTTCCTATCGGCGGTTTAGATGAGTCTACTTATAAAAACAGTCCTTATGTTTATCAAAATCTCAATGCTTAATATTTAGGAATAATAGCATGGCCTAAAAAAGCCAGTCTCTTTTAAAGAAACTGGCTTATAATTACTTTATTTTATATACCTAGATTTTATACAGCTAAACTAATCCGCTTCATCGATCCAATTCATTTGAATCGCTTCTAAGATACCTTCGTTTGACTTTTGCGGGTCGTCATCAAAGTTTTCGAGTTCTGTTACCCAGCGATGTAAGTCAGTAAAGCGGATGTATTGCGGGTCGGTCTCTGGAAATTTCTCAACAAGTTCAATGGCGATGTCTAGGCTGTCTGTCCATTTTAGTTTTTGGTTCATGGTTATGTCCTTTTATAAGCTATTCATTGTGAATTTGAGTATTAAATATCTAATTGGTGCGGTAGTCTTTAATAACCCCACCCTACCATCTATTTGACTATGTGTTTTATTTTAGCATTCATTTTCAAGTTTTGCGCCAAGGCGACAACGAAGGTGCGGTTTAGCCTCGATTGTAGCGGATATACTTGGTGCAGCATCGTGGTACGGGCGCTTGAAAAGTGGCGGTATCGTGGTAGCAGGAACGACACGTTTCATTAGCGCCCGCCACGATGCAAGTCAAGATAGTAGCGAAAGCGAGATTGGCTCAAATTTACTCTATTGACGTTTTATAGCCATTTGATTGGTGTTCCATGTGGTTATAATCTCCGTTAAATACTCATCTTTCATGCCAAAGTCTTCTGGCTTTAAGACGTGATCGTTTTCTTTTAATACAAATTTAGTTAATCCAACTGCCATTAAATTGTTTTTGACATAGAAATGATGCTGGAAATATATGTATTTTTTATCCCACCCTTCTAAGGTGCTGGTCACAGTCATTTTGTCCAACAGTTTGATTTCTTTAAGATAAACCATTTCTTGCATCGAGATTATCCACTCAAGATCTCCCAAACTTTCTTTATTGACCAGCGTCATTAACCAGCCTGTTATATTTAATTCTATAAAAGAAAGATATCGGTAATTTGGTAGGTGTTTACGAAATCCCATGTCGTGCGGTAGCACTCTGTACTTTCTTATAAATGGATCAAACCACGCTTTTGTATCTTCAGATAATTCTGGTACTTGTGCCAATGTTTCTGTGTGGTTGCTCTGCGTGTGCTGGCTTTGTGTGTTAGTTGATGGGTCTTGTACTTCGGTGTGCTTCTGCGCATCTGCAAGCTCTCGCGCTAACAATTTTTTTAAAACAAAGAAACGGATGAGCATGTTCATGATCGAAAATCCTTACGACTTTTAGGTTGATGTCTTTTGTGGTTTGTCGTGTACTGATTGTTATGTACTGTTTATTGAGGACGTGTTTGAGTCATATGGTGGCTGCTAAGTCTATACCGCCTTTTTGAAATTGTCAGCTTTGATTTGTGGTCTTTAAAAAAGTTATCAATTATTTAAATCATTTTAGGTTGAAAATTATGTCACTAAACCCCATTTTTAATACAGCCCCATAGCTCAATCCCAAGGTTAATGTTGTTTAGTTAACATTTAATCAATAATAATAGATTTGGGCGGTATGGGTACCTTATCAATTATTAACGTAATCAAATTTTTTATGGAGAGACACATGAATATTCGCCCTTTGCATGACCGCATTGTCGTACGCCGCGTTGAAGAAGAACAAAAAACTGCCGGTGGTATTTTATTGCCTGGCTCTGCGCAAGAAAAACCGTCTGAAGGTGAAATCTTAGCGGTTGGAAATGGTCAAATTCGCGATAACGGTGACGTTCGCGCTTTGGATGTGAAAGTTGGTGATAAGGTTTTATTCGGTCAATATGCGGGTCAAACTGTTAAAGTTGACGGTGAGGAGCTGTTGATTATGAAAGAATCTGATGTACTTGGTGTATTGGAAGGCTAATTGCATTTATCTCAGATAAATTATTTCAATATACCTAATTCTATCTGTGAAAACTTATTATATTTAAAACTAAAATACTTACTAATTAACGATAATAAATTGGAGAATAATTCTCATGGCAAAAGACGTAAAATTCGGTTTAGACGCACGCAATCAAATGATGGACGGCGTAAATATTCTTGCCAATGCGGTTAAAGTGACCCTTGGCCCTAAAGGTCGTAACGTTGTTATCGATAAGTCTTTTGGTGCGCCTAGCATCACTAAAGATGGTGTTTCGGTAGCCAAAGAGATTGAACTTGAAGATAAGTTTGAAAACATGGGCGCGCAGCTTGTGCGTGAAGTGGCAAGCAAAACTAATGATGTCGCCGGTGACGGTACAACAACGGCGACGGTATTGGCTCAATCTATCTTAGTTGAGGGTATGAAGTCGGTTGCTGCTGGCATGAACCCAATGGATCTTAAACGTGGTATCGATAAGGCGGTACGTGAGTCTGTGGCAAAAATCCATGAACTATCTACCCCTGCCGATGATGAAAATGCGATTGCTCAAGTAGGTTCAATTTCTGCAAACTCTGATCCTAAGATTGGTCAGCTTATCTCTGAAGCAATGAGTAAAGTTGGCAAAAAAGGTGTTATTACTGTTGAAGAAGGGTCAAGCTTTGAAGATACGCTTGAAGTGGTTGAGGGTATGCAATTTGACCGTGGTTATATTAGCCCGTACTTTGCCAACAACCAAGACAGCTTAACCGCTGAGTTTGAAAACCCTTATATCTTATTAGTCGATAAAAAAATCAGCAACATTCGTGAAATCGTACCATTACTTGAGCAAGTCATGCAGCAAAGCAAGCCGCTATTAATTATTGCCGAAGACGTTGAAAACGAAGCGCTAGCTACGTTAGTGGTTAACAACATGCGTGGTGGCTTGAAGACCTGTGCGGTAAAAGCACCTGGGTTTGGTGATCGCCGTAAAGCGATGTTAGAAGACATTGCAACCCTAACAGGCGCTACGGTTATCTCTGAAGAGATTGGCTTGAGCTTAGAGACTGCAACGATTGAGCAACTGGGTACTGCTAAGAAAGTTACTGTTGGTAAAGAGAATACCATTATCGTTGATGGCGCTGGTCAGAAGACGGATATCAATGCGCGTGTTGAGTCTATAAACCGTCAGATCGAAGAATCTACTTCTGATTATGACAAAGAGAAGCTTCAAGAGCGTGTGGCTAAATTGTCTGGCGGTGTTGCGGTTATTAAAGTTGGCGCAGCAACTGAAACTGAAATGAAAGAGAAGAAAGACCGTGTTGACGATGCCCTGCATGCAACTCGTGCTGCGGTTGAAGAAGGTGTGGTTCCTGGTGGCGGTGTTGCATTAGTACGTGCTATGGCTGCGATTAGCGACCTAACCGGTGATAATGACGACCAGAATGCTGGTATCAACATCTTACGCCGTGCGATGGAATCGCCTTTACGTCAGATCGTTACTAACGCTGGTGATGAAGCATCTGTTGTGGTTAACGAAGTTAAAGCGGGTTCTGGTAACTATGGTTACAATGCGGCAACTGGCGAATATGGCGATATGTTAGATATGGGTATCCTTGACCCTGCCAAAGTTGCACGCTCTGCCCTTGAACATGCAGCTTCTGTGGCAGGTTTAATGCTGACTACTGAAGCAATGATTACTGACAAGCCTGAAGCTGCTGATCCTATGGCTGGCATGGGCGGTGCTGGTGGTATGGGCGGCATGGGTGGTATGGGCGGCATGATGTAAGTTATGCATATTTGCTGCATAACGATTCCTCTTTGTTTGACGAGCTTAATGTACTATCTTCGCTCGTCATCTTCGATAAATCGTTTATAGCTACAATATGAATTAAATTAAATTGTAGTTATTATACACAGCTGTTTATACGCTTAATCGCGTTAATAAGACCCCAATAAGCAATTGCTTATTGGGGTTTTTATATTGGGTACTATGATAGATTTATTGACAGCGTTATAAGCATCGTTACCAACACTTTTATCAACGCTCATCCCGTCTAAACATCAACGTCTTATCATCAGACGCTTCATCCACGTAATAATAACCATCTAAGTTAAAGCCTTTTAAATCTTCTACCTTGGTGATTTTATTTTCCGCAGCATATCTCATCATTAGTCCGCGTGCTTTTTTGGCGTAAAAAGCGATGACCTTAAACTTACCATTTTTTTCATCTTCAAAACGTGGGGTAATAATAGGTGCATTCAATGCTTTTTTCTTAATGGATTTAAAATATTCATTAGAGGCAAGATTAACAAGCACATTGTCTTCATCTTTAGCCGTATCTTGCATATATTGATTAATGATAATGGCAATATGCTCGCCCCAAAACTCATATAAGTTGTTGCCACGTTCGTTTTTAAGCTTTGTACCCATCTCTAGCCGGTATGGTTGGATTAAGTCGAGGGGTCTTATTATGCCGTATAATCCGGATAAGATGCCTAAATGCTTATCGGTATAAATAACAGCGTCTTTATCCATGTTATAGATATCTAGACCTGTATAGACATCTCCATCGAACAAAAATCCTGCTGGCTTTGCATTGTCATCTGTAAAAGGTTTTTGTTTACTCCACGCCCACTCTTGATTTCTTTGAGCATTCAATTGTGCTAGGTCATCAGAGATGCCCATCAATTCTTGCAAATCTGTTGGTTCTTTAGACTTTAAAATCTTCATTAAAGATTGAGCGTGTTCAATCAGTGCTGGTTGACTGTAATAATTACCAACTTTTACTGGAACTGCATCACTTTCATTTAAGCTCTTCGCAGGCGATAAAACAAAGTACATAGATATGTCCTTAATTAAACAATTTGATAAGTTATAAACGTGATTTATAGTTTTTATAAATATGTCTGTAGATTATCATAACTATGTGTTTCTATACAGGTAGAGACTTAAGACTTAATTTAGAGAGTTATGTACAAGGTTATTAATAGGGGGCTTTGAATAAAGAGAGAAAAAGATTATATGAGTTAAAACTCATATTTGAGTTGAATTTTAAATAAATACCTTTTAGTTTATTATAGGATATAAAAGAACCTATAAATTTGTATTTAAATTAATCTATGTAGATTCATAAAATAATTTAAATGTTAAATCTATTAAATTAAGTTGTGCAGATTGTTATCAAATGTAACTCACCGGTCATAATTCTTGAATGAAATTTATAGGTTTATGTTCTTATAATAAATATCAGTGATATATATTTAATACTCATTTATTTAATTTATAACCTTTGGTTTTACTCACGTAAACCAGAGGTTTTTTAACCGTTAGTTTATTTTAATTATTAGTTTTTTTAGTGAAGGGTTTTTACCCACTAATAAAAACGTATAATACTTGAATGTTAATAGATCAAAAGATTTATAACCATTATTTAGCTAGGAGCGAACATGATAATAGGCACTATCCAAGCAAAACAGGCCCACGAAGGCCGAGTTGCCATAACTCCCGATGCAGTGAAAAAACTTATTAAGCTTGGACACGATGTCATTATTGAATCTGGTGCTGGGCATCATGCGTATTACGATGATGGCGCATATTCAGCTGCAGGCGCTAAAGTGGTTAGTGAGTCTGACGTCTTAAAAGATGCTAATATTGTGTGTGTGGTTCAAGATTTAACACCCGAGCAAATCTCTCAACTATCGAGCGGAAGTATAGTAGTTGGTATGTTAGATCCATACCGTAACGAACATCTTGACGCGTATGCAAAACAGGGTGCGACTACCTTTGCCATGGAATTACTACCTCGTACCCTATCTCGTGCTCAAAATATGGATGTACTGTCTTCTCAAGCCAACCTTGCTGGGTACAAAGCAGTACTAATGGCAGCGAATGAATACGCCCGCCCCTTCCCCATGTTTATGACCTCAGCGGGTACAGTTAAACCAGCAAAATTGATTGTGCTGGGTGTTGGCGTTGCAGGTCTTCAAGCCATTGCAACTGCGAAGCGTTTAGGCGCAGTCGTAGAAGCGAGTGACTTACGCCCCTCTGTCAAGGAACAAGTAGAGTCACTTGGCGGCAAATGGCTGGATGTACCGATGAGCGATGAAGAAAAAGAGAAAGCGAAATCTACGGGTGGGTATGCATGGACACCGTCTGAGCAATATATGAAAGATCAAGCAGCAGTTGTCGATAAAGCGGCATCGAACGCCGATATCATTATTACTACGGCGCAGATACCTGGCCGCAATGCGCCTCGTCTTATTCACAAAGCCACGTTGGATAAAATGAAGCCAGGCTCTGTATTGATTGATATGGCGGCAAGTTCAGGTGGTAATGTTGAAGGTACGGTATCCGGTGACACTATTGTGACAGATAATGGCGTACGTATCGTTGGTGCTGCCAATATTCCAGCCTTATTGGCTGCGCAGTCTTCAGATCTGTATGCAAACAATTTAGTAAACTTTATCACCACCCTTTTTGATAAAGAGAATGACAATGCATTGGCCATTAATCTTGAAGATGAAATTCAAGGTGCATTGGCAGTGACTCATAATGGTGAGGTGCGATTAAAGCGTAAATAGATAGATAGCTTGGTAACTTGGTAACTAAATAGCTATCTAGCTTGAGGCCATGTTCAAATGTTTGGTTCATATGTTTTATTACTAAATGCTTGAGGGCTCAAAGTACGCGTTTTTAAGACGCTTACATTTATAAGAACACGGTATGCTTACGTAAAAAATTTAGAAAAATTTTAGGAGAAGACTATGCTTGCTACGGTATTAGCAACCGCACCATTGGGGGCAGCCATAACTGGTGGCACCCCATTTGTCGCGATATTTACCATTTTCGTACTTGCAATATTTGTGGGCTATTATGTAGTTTGGGGCGTGACCCCGGCGCTTCATACCCCGCTCATGGCTGTTACTAATGCCTTGTCTAGTATCGTTATCGTTGGTGCTATGCTCCAAACCATTTATATTGGTGGTAGTGCATTATCCATAACCAGCATACTTGGCGCATTCGCCGTATTCTTAGCAAGTATTAATATTTTTGGTGGTTTTGCTGTCACTGAACGTATGCTCGCTATGTTTAAACCCAAACCTAAAAAAATTAAACCTGTAGCGGACACTAAGGGAGGTGATGCATGAGTCAGGATTTATCTCACATGAATTGGATCGCCGCCAACGCTGATTGGTTCTATCTCATCGGTGCTATACTTTTTGTTTTAACTTTACGGGGTCTATCCAGTCCAAAAACTGCCATTCGTGGTAACCGATTTGGTATGGCAGCGATGGCAATTGCGGTACTAACCACATTTTTCTTAGCTGAAGGTCCTGTTCTATGGCTTATCATTGGTGCTATGATTTTGGGCGCTATCGTTGGTATGTGGAAAGCTAAAACAGTTGCGATGACACAAATGCCTGAGACTGTGGCGTTGATGCACTCTTTTGTTGGTCTTGCAGCAGTTGCTATTGCTTTAGCCACTGTGTTAAATACGACACTAGAACATAGTACTATTGCTCGCATTGAATTATTCATTGGCTGCTTTATCGGTGCGATTACTTTTTCAGCGTCTGTATTTGCGTTTGGTAAGCTCGCTGCTAAAAAATGGGCGAAAACAATCAGCGGTGCATGGGTCAAGCCAGTTCAACTTATCTTGTTTGTGGCCATGCTAGCGTTCGGCGGCATTTATTTTGTTACTGAATCAATGCCTGCCTTCTATGCCATGACTGTCTTAGCTGTTATATTTGGCTGGATGTGGATTGCCCCAATCGGTGGTGGCGATATGCCAGTCGTTGTATCACTATTGAACTCTTTTTCTGGTTGGGCAGCTGCGGGTATTGGTTTTACGCTTGGCAACTCAATGCTTATAATTGCAGGCTCACTAGTAGGGTCGTCTGGCGCTATTTTGTCATACATTATGTGTAAGGCTATGAACCGCTCTTTAGTGAATGTATTGTTTGGTGGTATCAGTACAGCTGCCGTGACTGGCGGTGATGATGACGGTGCTCCCAAAACATATAAGTCAGGCTCAGCTGAAGATGCTGGATTCTTAATGAGTAATGCAAGCGACGTTATTATTGTTCCAGGTTATGGTATGGCGCAGGGTAGAGCACAAAACGCCGTTAAAGAGCTGTATGAGCTATTAAAAGAAGAAGGTGTCAACGTACGCTTTGCGATACACCCTGTTGCGGGTCGTATGCCCGGTCATATGAACGTACTATTGGCAGAAGCTGATGTGCCTTATGATGATATCTTAGAGATGGATGAGATTAACTCAGACTTCCCAAGTACAGATGTGGTATTAGTAATTGGTGCAAACGATGTTGTAAACCCATCTGCTAAAGACGATCCAAACTCACCAATCTTCGGTATGCCAATTCTTGAAGCTTCTAAAGCGCAGACTGTGATGGTTATTAAGCGTTCGATGAGTACAGGTTACGCAGGTCTTGATAACCCACTATTCTATCTTGATAAAACCATGATGATCTTTGGTGATGCTAAGAAAATGGTGGAAGAGATGGTTCGTACAATTAATGGTAGCGGACACTAGTATCTAATTGCACTTATTAGTAAATTAAGACAGCTTTGGCTGTCTTTTTTATAATCTAAAGTTTAGAAAATGTGGAATTATAGGGTTATTAAAGTAATGCCGATACCTATAAAACGATATTTAGTTACTTAACTTAATGAACCTACCAAATTGGTAAGGATTGCTTACAAAATACCCTAAATGCAGACGTTGTAAATGTAACAAGGTATGACCATATATAAGGTATAGTCTACAATCAAAGTGTGTAGATATCTATGTTAAGAGATATAATTCATGAATAAATATCTAATTCTTTTTTTATATCAAACTCATGTTTATATAGTCAAAGAAATCTAACTTGATGACAAGGCAGGCGAATGCAAGTACTACCTTAGTAAGGCGAGAGAGGTTAACACTCTAAACGTTTGGTATTTCGCTGACTACAGTGTTAGATTTTTATGCATATTTACTAATTTCGATTCAATTACTCTAACTACACGATACAATTTTGATTTTACACATATTCAAATAATTATTTCGAGGTCATTTAAATGTTTAATAAATTAAATAATAAAAAAGTTACTAAACTTGTGGCTGGTATGGGTCTAGCAACTGCTGCAGCTGTAACGTCAACTGCTGCTATTGCCGGCACATTAGCGCCCGCTACTGCTGAATATAACTTTACGGTTGATAACAAATATAAAGGTACAGCAACGCGTAGCTTGACTAAATCTGGCAACTCATGGAATTACAAAGTAAATGCTAGAGTGGCTGGTGTTGCTACCGCAAATCAATCTAGTAACTTTACCTTAAGTGGTAACAACGTCATACCAAATAGTGCAAGTACATCTTATAGGCTATTTGGTGTAGGTCGAACCCATAAGATGAACTTCAGTAATGCGGGTAAACGTGTGACCAGTACCTATCGCGGTAAGTCTCACAACTTATCAGCGCCTTCTACAGCTTATGATGACTTAAGCTTAGAGGCTCAAATTAGACAAGACTTGTTATCAGGTAACTTCTCTGGTAACTATTACATGGTCAAAAAAGACAAGGTTGAGAGAACCCCGTTTAGAAAGTTAGGCAATACCACTGTGACTGTACCTGCAGGTACATATAATACGGTTCGAGTTGATCGTATACACGATGATAACTCTCGATCAACCAGCTTTTGGCTAGCGCCTAGTTTGGATTATTTACCAGTCAAAGTTACGCAAATTAATGACGGTAAGAAGATGGAAATGGAATTGACTAAAGTTCGCTAAACTTGGTTGAAGTAACTTAAATCTATTGCCTTTATAAACTACAAACACTTATTTAAATATAAAAAAGGAACTCTTTATAGAGTTCCTTTTTTATTTGTACCGGCTATTTTATCAATATAAGATTCGACTTTATAAATACATCTATAGTCAAAGAAGTCTAAAATGGTTACAAGTCAACCGAGTGCAAGTACTATTCATGTAGGCCTAGCTAGGTTAACGCTGTGACCGTTTAGTAGTTCTTTGACTATATTAAAAAACCATTAATTTAAAGTCATCTATTTACAGACATTTATCAATGACAACTGCTAGTCATTGATAGATTACATATAAACGTTAGACTTAACAACATACTAAAACAGCTAATTAATGGGTTTTAAACGGCTTTTAAATGGTTATGTTGGTTTTTAAAACGCTGTGATTGTAGCCAATATATAACAGCATATAAGACCACACCTATAGCATAGCTGACATATTCATGAGGTAAGCTTAATACCTCTTGAACCACATTAGGTATCATAAGTAGCAAACTGATCATTATTAATAAGATAACTTCCAGCAAATTGGTTTTGACTCGTATCCAGCGCTGAGTCGCTGAAGAAAATGCCAACATACCCAGTACCGCCATACCGAAGATAAGAGCAATTTCGAGGGGATTTGTAATCCATTCCCAACCTGAAGGATCTCTTGGATTAGCTGGATCAACACCTTCTATTAATAATAACTTAGGGTTAAAAAAGAACATAAACGGTAAAATTGCGGTGCGTATATCATAAGCAAAGCCTTGTATCCCTGTTTTGATAGGGTCAGATTTTGCGATACCTGCAGCTGCATAAGCCGCCATCCCAACCGGCGGTGTATCATCAGCAAGGATACCGAAGTAAAATACAAATAAATGGGCAGCAATAGCCGGTACCATATATCCTAAATCACTACTTAATCCTAGGATAACTGGCGCGGTTAAAGAGGCCATTACGATATAGTTTGCGGTGGTTGGCAAGCCCATACCCAGTACAAGACAAACAACGGCAGTTAGTGCGAGTACTGCTAGAATATACCCTCCAGACAATACTTCAATAACATCCGCTAATATGAGGCCAACTCCTGTAATCGTCACTGAACCCACAACAATACCCGCTACTGCAGTAGCAATCGCAATCGGTACCATGTTTTTAGCGCCATTGACCATACCAGAAGTGATGTCATGAACCGCTATTTTAAAATTCTCAACAAGATTTAAACCATTCTTAGCCCATAGAGATTTAACAAAAGGCTGCACAACCATGATTGCCATTAATACTAAAATGCCGTTAAATGCTGCACGCTGTGGTGACATACGCAGGACAACAAGCGTGTACATGAGATAGAAGACAGGTAATAAGAAATGCAGACCACTGACAAACACGCCCCAAACTTTAGGCAAGCGATCTTTAGCCTCGCCTTTAATTCCTAACTTTTTTGCCTCTAAATGCACGATATAAAACAAGGCAATATAGCTCACAAAAGCTGGAATGGCGGCGGCCATAATAACGCCTGCATAGTCCATGCCCAAGAACTCAGCGATAATGAATGCCGCTGCCCCCATAATTGGTGGCATTAGCTGACCATTGGTTGAGGCGGCAACCTCTACAGAAGCAGCTTTGTGACTTGGAAAACCCAGGCGCTTCATGAGCGGAATGGTAAAGGTTCCTGTTGTCACTGTATTGGCAATAGAAGACCCAGATATGATACCCATCATACCAGACGCTGCTACTGACGCTTTGGCAGGACCACCATCAAAGCGGCCCAAAGCCGCGTAAGCTAAATCGATAAAATACTTGCCCGCCCCTGCGCGCTCGAGTAAAGCACCAAATAACACAAATAAGAACACATAACTTGCACTAACCCCTAGAGGAACACCGAAAATACCTTCTGTGGTCAGGAACATTTGTCCCATCATTTTATTAATGCTGGCCCCTTTATGCGAAATCATATCTGGCATAAATTGACCAAATTTAACATAGGCTAAGAATACTATGGCAATAATAGCCAATGCAGGGCCCAGTGCACGACGTGAAGCCATCAGTAGCAATAACGTACCCGCTAAAGCAATCCACACATCCATTGGTAGCCAAGCACCAGAGCGCGCATTTAACGCATCATAAAATATAAATATGTAAAGTGATGTTGCCGCTGCAATAAAACCTAACGCGTAGTTCCATATTGGTATGCTAGACATGGTTCTTTTGGTACGAAACATCGGATACATCAAAAATGTCATCAGCAATGCAAACGCCAAATGGATTGATCTAACAAACACATCATTAAATGGAATTAAAACTACATACAGCTGAAAAAATGACCACAAAAAAGCAATCACACCAATAAAGATATAGCCAAACGAATTGGTAGGTAATACACGCTTACCTTCTAACACATCAGCAGTGTCTGTATGAGCATCATCCAAGCTATTCAAAGAGGCGTTATCATTCATGCTAGCCTCAGAGGTATTATTATTCATGACATTCTCCAAGAATAATTTTCAAAAAAATAAGCACAGACCAAATGATCTGTGCCTATTCATTAATTAACGCATAATAACAATATACCTTACTGAGCGTTAGCTGACATAATACCTTCTTTTTCAAATACCGCTGCTGCTGCAGGATGTTGAGGTACAGCTAAGCCTTCTAGTAACGACTCTTTAGTAATGTTTTTATAAGCAGGATGCGACTGTTTGAATTCATCAAAGTTGTCAAGTATCGCTTGTGTGATCGTAGCGACCGCATCTTCTGCCATATCTTCGCGAGTTACCAATACCGCTTTAACACCGATACTTGGTGTGTCCGCTTCTACCCCTTCATAGTATTCAGCAAGGATAGTGCCTTTCGCGTAATATGGGTTTTCTGCAACCAGCTTATCAACACCTTCACCATCAATGGGCACTAGGTCGATATCTACTGAGTTTGATGCATCTTTGATGTTAGCAGTTGGGTGACCTACCATGTAAAAATAACCATCAACTTTATTGTCTTTAAGCATGGTTGGGCCTTCTGAGGCTTTAAGCTCATTAGCAAAAGCTAGGTCATCAATACTAATACCACTAGCATCAAACACAGCTTCAGCCGTCATGCGGTTACCACTACCTGGTACATCAACGTTAATCTTTTTACCTTTAACGTCCATTAATGTTTTAATACCAGAATCTTTACGTACTACTAATGATAGTAACTCAGGATAAATGGCTAATACGCTGCGTAGCTCTTCAACAGGTGCATCGGCGAACTTACCCTCACCATTTAAAGCTTGAAAAGCTGTATCACTTTGAGCGATACCAAAATCTAGCTCGCCGGCTTTGATGGTGTTTACGTTATATACTGAACCACCTGTTGACTCAACAGAGCAGCGTATTGGGGTTTCGGCAGCTTTTACCATACGGCAAATTGCGCCGCCCGTAGGATAATATGTACCTGTAACACCACCCGTACCAATAGTGATGAACTTAGTATCGGCTGTAGATGCATCCGCGCCAGCTGTATCAGTGGCTGATTCGGTGCAACCTGTCACCATAAGCATACTTAGAGTAATCGCTGATAACGATGTTAATAGTTTCATATTAATTATCCTGTAATATAGACTTCAATTAAGTTTGTAATACTAATATACATATCAATTACATTTAGTATCAATCGCTAAATAATATTACACTTTTATGAGTAAGTCTACTTTAGATTTTCCAAAATAGAATTTAACAATTAACAAAACAATGTCATTACAGCATTGAAGTCTAACTAGGTGTTCGTTTATTCATCGAAGGAAGACGTTTTAATAATTTAAACATCCAAATATTAATCAGCAATATCAATACCGTATCAATTAGATATACCCATAAGACGTTAATACCACTATCATAAAATCTTGAAAACGTCGTCACTCCACTTGCGCCCAAATATACTAAGGTGAACATACTACCTAAGAGTAGCGCATAAGCAGACTTACCCTTAACTATCCAAGGAGTTAGAATAAATGCAGGCACTAACCATAGCAGTTGCCATGCAATACCTCCTATTAAGTCCGGTTGCGTTATTAATAGTAGGTTTAGCATGAGCGGCAAACCAATGGCACGATATAACAGCCATGTCATCCAAGTAACAAATAACCAGCGCTGATATTTAGTAACCTCATTTGTAGTACTCGATTTCATTTCTTTTGAACCATTATCTGGATTTACATCAGTTCCCATATTAAGACCAGCTTGCATTGATTAACGCTCGGCTAGAATTGGCCAAACGTTTACCTTGGGATATTGCAAGAGCACGCTCATCTTTTGTGACAGGCTCGTTATGCTGTGACCCACTTACGTGACTGGCACCATAAGGGGTACCGCCTCTATTAGTACGACCAAGCTCTGGATTTGAGTATGGTAATCCTAAAACCATCATACCGTGATGTAATAATGGCATCATCATGGTTAACAATGTCGTTTCTTGACCGCCATGCATTGATCCTGTACTGGTAAACACAGTCGCAGGCTTATTTTGTAAATTGCCAGCCAACCATAATGTCACCGTACTGTCCCAAAAATGCTTCATTGCGCCTGCCATATTACCAAAGTGCGTAGGGCTACCTAAAGCCAATCCCGAACACTCGCGTAAATCTTCCATCGTGCAGTACAAATCGCCGTCTTCTGGTATAGCGGGTTTAATTTCTGTGGTTTCGGTGGCCACTTTTGGCACCGTGCGAATACGCGCCGTCATACCCGCATCTTCGATACCTTGCGCTATGGCGTAAGCTAATTCTTTGGTAGTGCCATATTGAGAATAATATAATACCAATACATAATTAGATTGCTGCATTCTTGTACCTGCATGGTTTGAGTTAGAATGTTCTGATTGAGTTGTTGTAGTGTTTTGAGTTGTCGTAGTGTTTTGAGTGCTCATAGTGTTTTGATTGGACATAGTGTGTAGTGCCTTTAAAGAATGATAGGAATAGATATATAGAAATAGATATATAAAATTCGTTTGATATTCTAAAACTTAATAGTACTGATACTCTTTTATCAACGAATCTATTAATCAACGACACTGTTATTATACGAAACTATTAATTGATAAAAATGATGATGAATCAAATATTGATTAATGAAACGATTGCATGCGTTTTCAGACCGCCTAATGTGTCATATATTTTGATTATTATGCCACAAACATGACTGAAATTTAGAAACTTACTAACGCTTATTGATTTTTTTGATAAACTACCCACAACTTCCATGAAGAAATATTACTGACATGACTAACTTGTTAAAAAAACTTCCATTTTATGATCATACTTGGTTTAGCTTTGTTAGATTTTTGGTACGTCATTATCTAGAAGATAATTGCCAACAAAAAGCGGCGTCGCTTACTTACACCACCATGTTATCTATCGTACCGATTATTACGGTACTATTAATGATCTTATCTTCTGTACCAGCTTTAGAGTCAGTACGGGAGCAGATCTCTCAACTCATCTACAGCAATTTATTGCCTCAATCGAGTATTCAAGTCAGTGAATATATCAATAATTTTGCAGAAAAATCGAGTAATCTAACTGCCATTGGCGCCATGGTGTTATTCGTCACGACGATCATGACATTAACTACGATAGAACGCGCGTTTAATCAAATTTGGCGGGTAGAAAATCGTTCAGGTGGCTTTAAAAGTGTGATTCGCTACTGGACAATCATAACCTTAGGCCCACTGGTTTTAGGTACTGCCTTTATTGTCTCCAGCACACTACAAAGTTTAAATTTTTTAAATCAACAAATTGCAGGCTATGGAATTGATTGGACCTTTTGGGTTCAAGCTGTATCATACTTGATCACTATCGCCGGCTTTATTGGCATGTATTGGTTTATTCCTAAAGCGAAAGTACCGTTTAAGAGTGCCGCTATAGCGGGTTTGATTGTTGCCATTTTATTTGAATTAATCAAATATTTCTTTGGTACGGTCATGTCGAACTTTACCAGTTACGAAGCCATTTATGGTGCATTTGCAGCGTTACCAATTTTTTTACTATGGATTTATTTGTCATGGAATCTCATTTTACTTGGGGTAGAGATTAGTTATACCTTAACTATTTATGCCACGGGTGAAGTGTATCCGCGTCATCCCTTATTAAGCTTACTCGATATGCTAAACCTTACCTATGATCGTTATAAAGAAGGTGAGTCGGTAGGTGAAGAAGAATTAAGAAATGTATTGGGACGCAAAGAGCTACCTAAATGGTTCACTTATCTAAACTACCTGCAAGACAGCAACCTAATTACCATTACTCAAAATGGCGATTACGTTCTTAAAAAGGATTTAAAAGGTATTACCCTTTGGGATTTTTACCGCACTCTACCCTACCCTTTACCTATTAAAGATGAGCTTGACTCCATGGATCCTAGTCGTGATGACCCTTGGATAAACTTATTAACCCAGCGCCTGATTAATACTGAGCGCTGTGCTAAGCAGGAATTAGATCTATCTTTACATCAAATATTTGAAAACAGTGAACCGCGCAAAAAAGTCCCCGCCCATAAGCAGAAATTCGATTCTCAATATGCCGATAGCAAAAAAGACTTAAAGAATTATCGCTCTGCTATTTCACAGGCGAGATCTAAAGATAATAATTCCGAACCTAAGTATGAACCCGAGGCCTTTGAGGCGGATGCGCCTGTTGTAGAGGACAATACTCACACAGAAGCGGTGATACCAAAAGACGGTACAGACATAGACAAAGCAAACCGCTTAGAAAATACCAATAATAGCGTCCAATCAGATGCCTACTCAAGTGTTTGGTCTAGCAAACGCCATGGGCTACTAGGTGTACTAAATTCACCAAAAGATGCCCCCATTATTACCGAAGATGACAACCCAGACAGATAGCACAATCAAAGCATCCGTTGATGCTAAAAAATACAAAAATTCGTGTTCAGCATTAAGCAATAAATTTAATCAACAGACCTTAATATATAAAGAAAGTAGATAAATCATATGACGCAAAATTCTGGACTCAGCATACTTGATATTAGTGCTATATTTTTGAGCATCTCTGCCCTTCTCGCTTACGTTAATAAGCGCTTTATTGGTCTACCTACCACCATAGGTGTGATGGTTATCTCTCTACTGGTGTCAATCTTTGCTATTTTTTTAGGGCTCCTAGGCTTTGATGAGCTTGTTGATTATGAAAAAAGCCTACTATCACAGTTAGATTTTACCGAAGTTTTATTGGATGGTATGCTCTCAATGTTGCTGTTTGCAGGCGCTTTACACGTTAATATTAGGGACTTACGTGCTTACAAACTGCCCATTGGTTTATTGGCCGTATTGGGAACATTAATTTCATCATTTTTGATTGCCAGCGCCATCTATTTGACCATGCCACTTTTAGGGTTTGAGCTTGAGTTTATATGGTGCTTATTGTTTGGCGCGCTCATTTCACCCACTGACCCAATTGCAGTAATGGGCATATTAGCCTCGGCAGGTGCGCCAAAAAGCTTAGAGACTGTGATTGCTGGCGAGTCTTTATTTAATGATGGTATCGGCGTCGTTATCTTCGTATTACTTTTGGGTATTTTGACCAGTGGCGACATACCAACAGGATCTTATATCGCCCATGCGTTGGCCGTAGAAGCTGGCGGCGGTATTCTTTTTGGTCTTGTATTAGGAAGTATTATCTATTACTTATTACAAAGTATTGACAGCTATCAAGAAGAGGTACTTATTACTTTAGCAGGTGTTTTAGGCGGTTATGCATTGGCCAGCCACTTCCATCTATCTGGCCCTTTAGCTATGGTGATGATGGGTTTAATGCTTGGTAATCATGGCCGTGCTTATGCGATGAGTGATGAGACCCGCCATTATGTTGATTTGTTTTGGGAACTTATTGATGAGATTTTAAATGCGATCTTATTTGTGCTCATTGGTTTGGAGGTCGTGGTAATTGCGTATTCTGGTAATTTATTTATAGCTGCTGGGCTTGCAATCATTATTGCTTTACTTGCCCGATTCATTGTCGTAGGCATGACCACCAAATCCTTAAGTAAACAGCTTGATCTACCTGAAGGGGCTTGGAAGGTTTTGACTTGGGGAGGACTGCGCGGCGGGATTTCAGTTGCTTTGGTACTACAACTGCCTATAGGACCAGAAAGAGATGTTTTATTAACCTTAACCTATGCCATCGTCATCTTCTCAATTTTGGTTCAAGGCTTAAGTATCGGCAAAGTTGCAAAAAGTGTTAGCGCTAGTGAAACATAATTCGCTAGTGAAAATCAGACGGCCAATGAAACTTAGTCTTAAATGGGTTTTCGTCTAGGATTTTTAAGCTTAGGTCTTTAATTAAGGAAATTGTATGCTAAATTCTACTAAACAACGTCATCTTAAACGTATGAATAAAATGGTAATTAATACGCTACTCATTGGTTTGAGCAGTCTGACTGTTTTAGGCATTGTTAGCGTTGTTGGCTGCGACCGTAATGACTCAAAGCCTGATGATGTCGTTAATGCAGAAGACAGCACGCTTGAGCCCACGACATTAAGTGAAGATTCAGACAATTTTGACAATAACAATAATAGTGCCGGTGATGGCTCTATGACTACAGAAACGACGAGCGAAACTAATACGACAAACAGTCTAGAAACCTCTAATTCTGATGTCACCGCTTCTAACGCTGCAAATGATGCTATGTCTGAGGCGAATCAATTAGATATGAATGACTTGATGTTAAATAAGCCTAGTATTGTTATAAGCATGGTGTCCAACTTTCAGGCAGGATCGCCAGAAGCTACATTAAAAAAAGCGCTTAATACGATATATTATGGTAATGCAAAAGATGCGGTTCAATATTACGAGACCGATATTGAAGATTTTGCCAACGAGCTTGAACAGACTCAGATATTCTTTCAAAAAACCGTCCAACAAGTGGTTATCGAAGACGTGACATTTAACGAGGACAGAACTCAAGCCGTTATCACTGGCAAAATCTCATTAGTCGGTGTTGATAAACCTGATGTTGCGGAGTTTAGCTTAAAAAAAGTTGACGGCGTGTGGAGGTTGTTAGGCTAACGGCTTATTTACTTAAGTCTATTATTGTTGTATGGCTATATTCGATAACGTTTTTATATCAAATTTAGCGTTATAAACATACTTAAACAACTTTACCTAGGGTTATAACGTCAGCAGTAAAGTCACCCATATCACAAATATCAGGCATAAGCCCCCATCGTTTAAATCCATGCTTCGTAAATAAATCAATACTCGGCGTATTGTGCGCAAATATGAGCGCTACGATATTTATGATGCCAAGTGTTGGGGCTTGTTTTATCATCCACGTTAATAAGCTATCCGCAATGCCCATGCGCTGAAAATGATTGTTGACATAAATACTGATTTCACTACTGATATGATATGCAGCACGGCTTTTTAAATCACTAAAGCTGCCCCATGCTACCATCTCATTTGATGCCGTTTTGACCACATATATCGGTCTTTTTGCATTACTTAAGTGAGCATCAAACCACCCTTGCTTATCTAAAATACTGATTGTCTTCAAATCCGCCGTTGACTTTTTTGAAGCTATACTTTGGTTATATATTTCAACAACTTGTGGTAGGTCATCAGGCTGTGCTAATGATATAAAGACGTTGGGTTGGGTATTATTATTCAAAAATAACGGGATTTCGGTAATTTGCAAGCGTTATACTCCTAAATTAAGCACGCACAAGTAATGAGTTTGTAGAGTTAATAGACTCTTTAACAGGCGCTTTAAAAATTCTTTATCAGGCCCTTTATCATATACTCTAAACCATCTCATATTCAGCAAACCACTAAATGGTTACGATATCAACCTCGCTAAGTCTGCATGAGACGTACGTGAACACGATTGCTTTTATGATCATTTTAGACTTCGTTGACTATAACCATAGTTTTGTTTTATTTTAAACTTCGTTCATTCTTATTTTACATTATAATAGGCATCAACTATCTTATTTTGAATAGAAACTGATACTAAACTGACGCTAACCGCAAAGGCTTTATGAAAACAATTTTTTTAGACTTGGCTAAACTTGACCAAATAGATAGCGATACGCTACCCGTTAAAAATATCATGACAATTGGCAACTTTGATGGTGTCCATCTTGGTCATCAGGCGATGCTAACTAAGCTTAAACAAACCGCTCAGCAAAGCCAATCTGCAACCATGGTTATGATATTTGAACCTCAGCCTCGTGAATACTTTGCGACACTAACAAATGATCTTAGCGCCGCACCTGCCCGTTTGACCTCACTACATGAGAAGCTGCACCTACTGGAAGCGGTTGGCATAGATACAGTTGTGGTTGCAAAGTTTGATGAGGCGTTTCGCTCATTATCGGCTACTGCTTACACAAATATATTAACGCAAAATTTAAATGTCACCGCTTTAGTATTGGGGGATGACTTTAAGTTTGGTCAAGACCGCAGTGGCGACAGTCAATTTTTGCGTGACTATGGTCTTATAGTTACGAACCTAAATACGATTACAGATTCTAAGATAGACAGTGACGGTCAAAACATTCAACTAGATGACGACCGTATAAGCTCAACAAGAATACGTGATCTGTTAAACCAAGGTGATTTAACAACTGCCAATCATTTGCTAAACCGCGATTACAGCATCACTGGAATGGTGGTTGGCGGCGATAAAATTGGGCGTACGCTTGATTTTCCTACTGCAAATATAGCGCTGAATCGTATTCGTCCTGCTTTACATGGCGTATACGGTGTGGATGTCACGGTTGTAAATGAATCAGGGGACTGCGTACCCAATGCATTTGAAACCTTTGCAAAACCGAGTCAACAAGGCATCCAAGGCTTACGCCCACACAGCTTATTTGGTACAGCGAATATTGGCATTCGACCTTCTGTCGATCGTCCGCGCGATTGGCGTCTTGAAGTGTTCTTTCCCGAATTTTCTGGCGATCTATACGGAAGTATATTGAATGTACGTTTTCTGCATTTTTTACATGGGGAGCGTGAGTATGAAGGTTTGGATGCCCTTAAAGCGGGTATTCAACAAGATGTTGTAAATCTTATTAACTGGAGACACAGCCATTGAGATTAAGAAGTCAATCGTATTAATAAATCTCTAGTCGCAATAAAGCAAATTTTAAAGCTTATTTGGCTAAACATTTATTTAAAGATATTTATTAAAGTCGATGCGTTTTAATCCATTCGATTTGATGTATTCCTAGTATTGACTTAGTGGCAGCTAAAGCAGCATGGTAGCAGCTTTCAACACGCCCTTCATCGCACCAATCACCCGTGACTATCCATCGTTTGTCTGTATCAACATACGCCAATTGGTTTGAATTTTGAATATTTAGTTCAGTTGCAGCATAGCGCCAACGATGACAGTCGATATGTACTGGTTTTTGATGTTGTGTCCAGCCCATTATCTTTTGAGTCTCTTGCAATAGAGTGTCGATTATACTGTCCATATCCTCGTTGACATGTTTTTGCGCCCACTCATTACCTGAGTAAACAGTCATACTTGGCAATATATGCTCGCGTCCTGGCTTGCGGTTCTCTATAAATATTTTACTTAACACTGGTGAGTCTTCACGACTATTTCTCATTTCAAGTACATCCCATTCGATGTCATTCAAAATTGATTGAGCACCATCTTGAGAATCTTGCCATCCAAGCATTAATACATAACTTGCAAGCATGCTGTGCTGTTTGACCTCCTGTTTAAATTTAAAAGAGGTCTGATCAATAAGTTCATAAGCCTGCGCTTGCGGAGCAGTACAAACTACCCAATCAAACCTTCCCAAGTCCTTTCCAGTCTCATCGAATAGCTGGGTAGTTGTCGACTCAGTACAAGCGTGCTCAGCATTTGTATATCGAGTACTGGTAGACTGAATACGAGTAGATTCATTTATATTAGAACTATCTAAACCATCTTTTAAAGGTACCACTCGAGTCTTAAAACATAGCGTCGTGTGCTTAAGCTTATTTGCAATTTGTCGTCCTAATGTAGTCATTTTTGGGCAACTGATATATCTAGGATGATTCAAGCTCCATTGATCCGATGGCTTTATAGAAGCGTCAGTATGAGCATCATTTTCTAAATTTATTGGGTTTAGTGTTGCAGTCTTTGCAAGCCACGGGGTAATAGCGCCCTGTTTTAACCAAGGTTTAAGATAAGTTTGAAACGCATCGGACTTAGCGGTAAAAAACTGCGCACCAAAATCAAACTGCCACTTGCCAGACAGATTAGACGTCTGTTCAAGGCTTTTATAGCGTGTAGCAAGGCGACCAACCCCTGCTGATTTTTCAAAGATTTTAATGACTATAGGAACGTTAGACTGTTGAGCGTATTGCTCTATTAAATCGGCAGTAATAAGCCCGGTTAATCCTCCGCCTATAATAGCGATTCTACAAGGCTTACTGGGAGTATTATCTAAAAACTGTGACTTGTAATTAACTGAAGATGTCATAAGAACAACGCTGATTAAAGTATAGAATAAAAGGAAGGATTTAAATTAAGTATTCGAAGTTATAACTATAGCTATTCAAGAACTGCTAGTTTAAAAAAAGCCGTATCTATTTCAGCATAAATAAACCCTCCATTCAATTCAAATTTATTGAATAAAATGGAGGGTTTATGGTTTTTACTTTATTGTATTTATCGACTAAGCGATTTATTGACCCGACTTAACTGTATTTATTAAATCATCAATTACTGTCGCATCTGCTAAAGTCGATAAATCTCCTAAGCCCTCATACTCGCCTGCTGCTAGTTTGCGTAGAATACGGCGCATTATTTTACCCGAACGGGTCTTAGGTAAGGCATCCACAATGTAAATGGCATCTAAGTTTGCAATAGGACCAATCTCGGTGCGAACGTGTCGATTAATCTCGTTACGTAAGCGCTCACTATCCTCTTCGCCATGTCTTAGAATAACGTATGCACAAACCCCTTGACCTTTTAGGTCATGCGGCATACCTACAATAGCAGACTCTGCTGCAGCCGGATGCGAGACCAGCGCACTTTCAATTTCAGCAGTACCTAAACGGTGACCTGATACGTTAAGTACATCGTCGACACGGCCTGTAATCCAGTAATGTCCATCTTCATCACGTAATGCGCCATCACCTGTAAAATAGCTACCCGGATAGGTACTATAATAAGTCTCTAAGAAACGGTCATGATCGCCATAGATAGTGCGCATTTGTCCCGGCCAGCCACCTTTGATGATTAAATTACCTTCTGCTGGCCCGTCAAGTTCAGTGCCTTCTGAGTCAACAATAGCCGGTTCGATACCGTAAAGCGGATTCATGGCCGAACCTGGCTTCATATCAACAGTATTAGGAATAGGAGACATCAAGATACCACCGGTTTCTGTTTGCCACCATGTATCAACAATAGGGCAACGGCTCTCACCTACCACACTGTAGTACCAGTTCCATGCTTCAGGATTGATGGGCTCTCCTACTGAACCTAAAAGCCTTAGACTTGAACGATCAGACTCTCTGACATACGCATCACCCTCTTTCATCATCGCCCGAATGGCGGTGGGTGCAGTGTATAAAATACTGACATCATGCTTGTCAATAATATGACCAATACGCGCCCATGTTGGATACTGCGGTACCCCCTCGAACATGACAGACGTTGTACCGTTTGCTAGAGGCGCATACGTCACATAACTATGTCCTGTAATCCAGCCCACATCCGCTGTACACCAAAACACATCATCGGGTTTGACATCAAATACATCTCTAAATGTTGATACTGCATAGGTCAGATAACCACCAGTCGTATGAACGACTCCTTTAGGCTTGCCAGTAGATCCAGAGGTATATAATAAAAACAACGGATCTTCGGCATTCATCGTTTCAGGTTTACAGTCTTCTTGAGCGTTATCAATCACAGTGTGATACCACACGTCACGGCGTCCACTCATTGGTACCGAATTACCCGTACGATGCACTACAATGACTTTTTCAATACAATCGGTGCCATCTACATCCAGTGCTCTATCGACATTGGCTTTGAGCGGTGTATGCCGACCGCCACGTGTACCTTCATCAGCGGTAATGACTAATTTGGCTTGGCTATCAATGATACGACTGGCAAGACTCTCAGCTGAAAACCCACCAAAGACAACCGTATGTACAGCGCCAATACGTGCACACGCTAACATTGATACAATGGCTTCTGGCACCATTGGGAGGTACAAAATAACTCGATCACCTTTTGTGACACCCATCTTGCGCATGGCATTACCCAAACGGCAAACCTCAGCATGCAGCTCCTTGAATGAAATAATTCTGTGTAGTGACGGGTGGTCGCCTTCCCAAATAATAGCAGGCTTATAAGGATTGACTTCTAAATGACGGTCTAAACAGTTTACGGATACGTTCAGCTCACCATCTTCAAACCATTTTATTGAGAAGTTATCTAAATCGTAGTTAACGTTTTTGACTTTGGTAGGGGTTTTTATCCAATCTATCAGTTTCGCCCGTTCTGCCCAAAATGACTCATTATTCTCAATTGAGTCTTTATAGGTCTCAGTATATTTTTCGGGATTACAGTTTGATTGTGCAGCAAAGTCTGCACTCGCTGGAAATTGATTCATATAAAAGTCCTTTTTTATTTCAATAAAATTACTATCAGTAACTCAACGGCATAAATATATTAACTCACATCATTACTGCTCACACTTCCTGTTATTTACAGTCTTTACTAACTTTTTATTACTTATACTAGCATAACAAATTTGAGCGCTATTAAAGTATTTAAGAATGGTTATTCAGATAGTAGTATTTAAACCCTTGAATTTAAAACTTCAATTTCTAAAGCCTTGTATCTAAAGCTCACTATTTAGACATTCTAATTAAAATCAGATAATAAAAGCATCTATAATGAATATAGTCTATTTGATTAGATGTTAAAATGCCTACCTAACAAATTAACTAACACCTTAATTGCCATATTTAATAAATGATATTGACACATAATAAGCCAACTTATTCATTAAATGAAATGATTAAGTATGGCAGTTTTGTTGGTATTATACCGTCTTTTGCATCAACACTTTTCTCGTTACGGCTGCGTTATATCTCTGATACTTATATAGATTTAATAGATTATATAGTTTTAATAGATTTTGGTACAGTTGTAAACTTATAAATAGCTTACAGGAGTTATTAACTAAGCTTTCTTACAAAAAACGTATAATAAAACAACTTTTAAGTTAAGTTTATATTCAATGATTTATTTATTGCCTATTTTTCATTCATGTATTTTCGTCCATATATCGTTCACATAAAATTAAACATTAAGCTGAATCTATGACCACCCACCCCATCATAACTTCAAAAAAATCTGATAATAATAGTACGCCTGATAATAATACAGACGCCTCTATTCTTTACGTCGATGTACTTATCATCGGTGCTGGTGCTTCGGGGCTATATTGTGCCATGACCGCTGCCAAGCGTGGCCGTTGTGTGCAGGTTATTGACCACGCCAATAAAGCGGGTAAAAAAATACTGATGTCTGGTGGTGGACGCTGTAACTTTACCAACTATGTCGTAGAAGCAGAGAACTTTATTGGTGATAACAACCACTTTTGTAAATCAGCTTTAAAACGCTATAGTCCTTGGGAGTTTATTGGACTGGTTGAGAAACATAACATCCCCTATCATGAGCGAGATTATGGACAACTATTTTGTGATGACTCTTCTAAAGATATATTGAATTTGTTGTTAGATGAATGCGCGCAAGCGGGCGCTAAAGTTAAATTAAAAACCAGCGTCACTTCCGTATCTTCTATAAGCATATCTGCTTTAGGTACTTCTCCCTTAGGTATAAACTCCTCAGATACAACTTCCTTAGATCAAGATACTCATCACGGATTTGAGGTTGTCACCTCAGACGGTGTTTTCCACTGTGCTTCTTTGGTAGTAGCTACGGGTGGGTTGTCCATCCCGACGATGGGAGCTACTGGCTTTGGCTATCATGTCGCTCAGCAATTTGGACATGACATCATACCAACATCAGCAGGGTTAGTGCCTTTCACATTTACAGATAAACTTGGCGAGGTTATAGCAAATCTTGCTGGTATTAGCTTGGACGTGGTTGCTTTTAATGATCGTATAGCCTTTTCGCGGCCCATGCTATTTACCCATCGGGGTTTGTCCGGTCCTGCCATGCTTCAATTGTCAAACTACTGGGAAGTTGGGGAAACCATTCACATTAACCTATTACCTAATATAGATGTCACCGCACTATTAATCAACGCTAAGTCATCACATCCTAAACAGTTAATTCGCAGTGCATTGGCGGATTACTTTCCTAAAAAGCTGCTATTGGCGTTACAAGAATTGCACTGGTCTGAAGCTAAAGATACGACGCTGGCTAATATCAAAGATGAGACATTAGACGGTATTGGCGATAGAATAAATAACTGGACCATAAAGCCATCAGGAACGGAAGGATACCGTACTGCGGAAGTAACACGGGGTGGTATAAATACGGATGAGGTATCTTCCAAAACTTTTGAGAGTAAGCTTATGCCCAATCTATATTTTATTGGTGAGGTGCTTGATGTGACCGGCTGGCTTGGAGGTTATAACTTTCAATGGGCATGGGCAAGTGGCAAAGCATGCGGAGAAGTGGTCTAAAATTTGATATTTGGGCTTAATTGAATCAACACAAGATACTTTAAAACTATGAAAATATTTGAAAACTATCAAAAGAATAAAGCCATACAAACCTATATTAAGAAATTACCTAAGGTATTATCTAAAGATTATGGTAAGTCTAACTATTATACCCCTGCTCAAGTAAAGAGCAGTATGGATCGAGCAGGCTTAATGAGTGTTTATGCTTACTACGCAATGGTGTTGTACTGCGATAGACCTCATTTGGAGCAGTATGCACTCCAAACCTCCGAGCCATTTGATTATGACAGTATAAAAACTGATATTGGTGATAGCTTTTTCGATGGAAATAGCGACTTTACGCCTAAAATGATTGACTCATTAACGGATCAATACAATACAAGTATTCCATTTGATAATACTAACCCTGAAGGTCCCTTCGATATGGATGGTAGTGGAGATGGGTAAATTAATAAAATTTAAATCGGATTGGTTTTTTAAAAAATCTTCAGCGTTTTTAGTTAAGATATTGGTACCTTCTCACATGGTAGTTCATTTCGTGAAAAGGGTAAGTAAGTCTTATACATGAACAAACTGAGGTTCACATGAAATATCTAGTAAAAATCGCCATGCTTTTTTTAGTTTGTCTATCCATTCAAGCGTGTTCAATAAAATCTTATAATCAAGATAATCTAAATAAACCAGACTATAAATTCACGGTAGTCCGAGAATGTAATACAGAAACTTGCTCTTTTTATCGTATACAAAATAACAATAAAACTGAAATTATCAACTTTGATATAGGTAGAGTTAGTGAGGTTAAGAAATTAAATAATGATTTATATAACTTTAATCTATCTTGTGGATACGCATGTGGTCTAAAGTACTATGTTACTATAGATAATATGTTTGTCACTCAAGATAATGAAATACTCGTTGATAATCAAAAAAAATGTATTGTATATGCCGATTGGAATGAGAAAAAAATATATTCACGAGATTTAAAAAACCCCGCTTTAGGAAATCAGCTGCTATATGACTTCTCAACAGACGATAGATATATAAACAATACTGACAATCTTAGAGAGTTATTAGAAAGGGAGCCACTACATCAATTATTTAATGAAGATGCCGTTATTGATGATTCTGGTACGTTACATTTATATTTATTAGGTAGAGAGTCGGACTTGCTAGAACTTCATGTAGAAAATGCTTGTACAATCTTTTAAATCGCATATTAAAGTTCGTAATTACATACTTACGCTATAACTCATCAAACTTAAGTCCGAATTTCATTAAGTATTTACGTAGCCTATCACTGTCATTTGGATTTTTTAGGTTATTACGTGAGCTTGAGAATAAATAGCGTCCTGCCGCTGCTTGGCTCTTATGCTGATGACATACTGAGATAACATAGGCCAGTTGTACCCTGTCAAAAGGATCTAAATCAAAAGCATCTAATTTATAGATACCACTATCATCAAATTCGCTGTTAGCACTATTATTAGTATCATTATTTGAATTACCAATATAATTATTATTAGCAAAGCCATTCAATTCTGCATGTAATACGCCATCACTTAGTTGTTCTAACTGGTGTTGCGCTGAGCTTAGCGCATCAGTATTTAGCATATGGCTTTGGTTGGGAGTAATTGACCAGAGGTTTTTCAAACGCTCAATTTCAGCCTCTACATCTTCGGTTCTGATGACTTTACTGTCCGTTAATGTGGTAAGACGCGTCATACTGGCGGATAAGTCTCTAAAGTTACCTGCCCAAGTCGCCTGCTCGCTAGTAGCAAAGTCTTCGTAAAGATTGCGAGCTTCTTTTTCAAAGCGATATTGATTTTGATCTTCGCTACCCAGTCTTGCCAGTTCATAATCAATATTGACGGACAAATCTTCCAATCGATCTTTAAGCGATGGTAAAAAGAAAGTCCAAGTATTCAGCCTAGCGAACAAGTCTGCTCTAAATTCACCCGCTACAACAGCTTGCCGCAAATCCTTATTAGTACCCGCCATGAGCTGAAACGACACTGTTACTGGGCGGTCGCTACCCACAGGGTAGAATCGTTGTTCTTCTAAGGCTGTGAGTAGCATCGCCTGTTCATCCAGCCCAAGCTCTCCTATTTCATCTAAAAATAAAACACCACTATCGGCCGATTTTAACAATCCATCCCGATTAGAAGAAGCACCTGTAAATGCGCCTTTAACATGACCAAATAAGACACTCATTGCGGTATCGCCGCGAAGCGTCGCACAGTTCACTTCCACAAATGTGTCAAGCTTACCTTGAGTAGGACTCGTATCGGCTTTGAGTTTTTTGAGGGCATAAATTTGGCTTGCCAGTTGCGACTTCCCAGCCCCTGTTGCCCCCATCAATAAAATAGGCGCTGTTGAACGTGTGGCTACCTTTTCGATGTCTTCAATTAGCTTTTGATAGGCTTTATTTTGGGTTATTAAATTGGCTTGTAAAGTCTGCCAGTGTTGAGCTTTTTCGGCTTCAAAACGCTCTCGCAGTCCATCGTATTTAGAAACATCTAAATCAATGGTTTGAAAACGCCCTTGTGGGTTATTTTTGTCAGGTTTTGGGCAGGGCGAGGTTTGTATTAAGTCTGCCGGTATAAACCCAGCTTCAACCAACAAAAACCAACATATTTGGGCAACGTGTGTGCCCGTGGTGAGGTGAACCAAATAATCCGTATTATTGGCGAATTCAAAACCAGTTACGAAGTCATACAACTGTGCATACACCTCGGCAAAATCCCAAGGATGCGCTAAGGTTAAGGGATGAGCCACTACTTCGGTATTGGGTGATACTTTTTTTACATCATCTTCAATGATACTCAAGAGCCGCTTGTTTTGAGGACTATAAAGAATATGAAGCTCATCAACCAACAATTCATCGTGTAAACATAGGCTCACCGTCGGGCGCCAACGTTGCCATCGCTTATCGTTAAATCCATTGTCTAAAGTCGTTCCTAAAAAACCGATGACGGCAGTTTTATTCATTTATGACCTACTAGTGCTAATTGAAACTAGATATTATTTATATTTTTTTATACGAATATAGAAATATAACTATATCAGATTCAATGAACTCCTTGTCAATTATATTAAATTAAAATATTTATAATTTATTTTTCTATTAAAATCAGTACTTTATATAAATTTTAAATATTTATATAAAGGTTGGCACGTGCTTCGCAGTATTAATAATGCAATAACCAATATTAATTCTAATCCAATGTATTCATTGAACTATTTATAATTTATTTTTATTAATCGAACTATTTAATAAGGAGCAAACCATGCAACCTACCACTCATAATATACTTCAAGAAGGTGGAGCCCCTATTCGGCTTTGGACAAAGGGCGTGCCTGTTGACCCCAAAGCACACGAGCAGCTTATTAAAGCGTCTCAAATGCCATTTATTTATAAATGGCTCGCGGTAATGCCCGATGTGCATGTAGGTATTGGCGCCACTATCGGTACAGTATTACCTACCAAAGAAGCGATTATTCCTGCTGCTGTTGGGGTGGATATTGGCTGCGGAATGATGGCGGTTAAGACCACATTGACTGCAAGCGATCTACCCGATAACTTGCGTGGATTGCGTCTTGAACTTGAAAAGGCCATTCCTCATGGTCGTAGTAAAACCCGTGGTCGTGGATCGCGCCGTGATGTGGGCGCTTGGACCAATCCTGATGAAGCAGTATTAAATGGTTGGAGCGATTTGCAGGCTGATTTTGATTATCTGTGTCAAAAGCACCCTCGCCTAAAAAACACCAACAATCTAAATCACCTAGGAACGCTAGGAACAGGCAACCACTTTGTTGAGGTTTGTCTGGATGAAACCAATCAAGTTTGGATTATGTTGCACTCAGGTTCACGCGGTGTGGGTAATGCTATTGGACGCTATTTTATTGAATTAGCGCGAGAAGATATGCGCAAATTGTTCATCAATCTGCCCGATAAAGACTTGGCCTATTTTGCTGAGGGTACAGAGCATTTTGAAGATTATTGGTTTGCGGTAGGTTGGGCGCAGCGTTTCGCTTACAAGAACCGTGAAATCATGATGGAAAAAGCGATTAAAGCTTTGCATGAAATTATCCCTAAACCATTCGATGCAGCCGTCAAAGCGGTAAACTGTCACCATAACTATGTAGCAAAAGAAGAGCATTATGGTGAGGAAGTATTCGTAACCCGTAAAGGAGCGGTACGTGCCAAAATGGGCGAATATGGAATCATTCCCGGCTCTATGGGGGCTAAATCGTTTATCGTACGAGGTAAGGGTAACGAAGAGTCGTTTTGCTCCTGTTCGCATGGGGCTGGGCGGGTTATGTCACGTACTCAAGCCAAAAAAGAGTTTACAGTTGAGGATCAAATTGCTCAAACCGAAGGCGTGGAGTGCCGTAAGGATACAGCCGTTATTGATGAGATTCCTGCCGCGTATAAGGATATTGAAGACGTCATGGCGGCGCAAAGTGATTTGGTAGAAGTTGTGCATACGCTTCGGCAGGTGGTTTGTGTTAAGGGATAGAATCCCTCCCAGCCTTTCTCTATATAGTGAAGGAGATAGACTCAAGCTAATTGTTCATTTTAGGATTACAAACTATGAAATACCAAGAATATAAAGATACTAACTTAATCCCAGAACTTGTTGATTGGAAAGCTTGTAATGGTGAAGACTTTACTATTGAAGATTGGTTAAACTTTCATTTAAAACCTCAACTTACTATAGCTTACACTACTGTTTTCTGTCCTGAGTTTGAAGAATATAACGGTGGTTTATTTTTTAAAGGTGAATACAACCGCAATACAATGGCTGGTGATATTGAAACGCACCACTATGGAAATTTTATCGATTATCAGTCTTTTACTAACTTCAGAGAGGTTGCATATTTCATGCAGTCCTCCTATGAAGATAAGCTGCATCCTGTCCAAGTAGAATTCATGGGTAAGATGTTAGAAAAAATTTGGGGTTATCAGCTTATAGCACAGTTTCCACATTTAAACCCACAAGTGAAATATTGCGGATTAGATGTGAATCCAATAGAAGATGCTAACGTTACTTTTTGGGCACAGCCACCATTAGAGAAATAAGGATAAGACTATGTGCAACGAGGTCATTATAAGTACCGACTACCCCATAGATTTAGCAAAACTCAATCAAATGAATGTGTATTTTGAGCAAACTGTTGCTGAAAAAAACACAGTCAACCTTAAATACGACAATGTCTATCGCCTTGCTACCTATGGCGTCAATTACTGTAGTTGCGGTTTTAGAATATATGATGGTAATGCTTTTGACTATGAGTTTATCGGTTTGCAAGACTGGCTTGAAGAGGACAAAAATGATAGTAATATTCTAAATACAAAATTTTTGTTTCAGGTGATTAAGAATATCGTGAATAAAGGCTATCAGTTTGATAGTTTTACGGTTTGGAATGGTGATGAACAAAAACCGCCTGTAAAGTCGATGGTTGTGAATGTTAATGACGTGGATAAGACTGAATTTATGTTATTTGATAGTGCTTATTTTAGCTATGTTAAATAAATGCAGTTATTATAATCATATTTAGATTTTAAGTAGTGCATTTTAAAACGTTATAAAAGTACGCTAACCTATAAGGCTTGGCAGGATGCCTATGCAAACTTTCATGAACCTTATGAGGCTTTGGTGTCTAGTTGCAATGGTTTTAAGGGCAAACAAGGGTTAGTTGAATTACTGAACCATGATAATACTAACGGCGATTATGCAAGAGTATTTGACGTCTGCTGAATAGAGATGTGTCCTTACTATTTTCGCTTAGGCTATTTATATGAAATAGCTATTGCTTAAGCTTAACCATGCGCCCTTAACACCATACCAGCGTCTACGCTACAAAAATAGTTAAGTCTGCTTACCGAGAGTATCGCCTTAATAGAACTAAAAATAAATAAACAAACTGGAGAATAAAAATGAAACTTGCCGAAGCCCTACTCATCCGTAGCGATATGCAAAAAAAGCTGGCGCAGTTAAAAGGGCGCATCAAAAATAACGTTAAGGTGCAAGAAGGCGATACACCAAGTGAAGACCCAAACGAGCTGATGATTGAGGCGAGCCAAATTATCACCGAGTTGTCCGGCTTAATTGAACGTATTCATCGTACCAACGCGGCGGCGACCACTGATAACGGTGCGTCTATGCTAAGCTTACTTGTAGAGCGTGATACGCTTGAGATACGCCATAAGCTGTTAGTTGATATGATAGAGGCAACACGTAACGAGGAAGACCGTTATAGTTATCGTGAGATCAAGTGGGATGTGATTGTTTCGGTATCTAGCTTACAAAAACAAGCCGATGATATCGCCATAAAATTGCGTAAGCTCAACCTTGTGATTCAAGCTAATAATTGGCAGATTGAATTGCTCGATTAAACTTATATTCAAATAATACTCTATCAAATAACCATTTGATAGACTACCAGTTTGGAACCGACTGGGCGAGTGTCAGACCCGTACTTCCACAGCAGGGGGTTGAAAATATACTGCAGTGGCCTACCCGATGCGTCGTGGGCAGGCGTTACTTTTACACCTTATGCCTCGTACTCATCACACTGTACTATGCACTTGTTAGACCTTACTACCAGACACTGACAGTCGGTTTCAATTTTATTAAGACAATAAATAATCCTTAACCCTGCTAGACCTCATCAAACGTTAGCAATGTTAAGGACTTTTAAGAAGTAACGCAGTATGATACTGCATTTTATATAAAGCGTTTCGATGGTGAGTTATGAAGATTTTAGAATCAAAGTATTATGTCGATCGGCAATACCTAATTACGGATCAATGTGATGGTAACCGTATTGTGGTGGACAATCGCTTATGGGCATCAAAATACCAGCCTTATAGTGATTTGCTCGATCATTTGTTTGGTGGGGTATACATCGGCAGTTCGGATTTGGTTATCGCTCAAGATAAGCTTAATCAGTTGGTTCAGTGTACGGATTTCACTCATTTGGACTATTCTAAAAAGACGAATGCGTTTTTTGAAAAAGAGCTGTGCTATTTTCATCCAGAATATGAGATTTTTGTTGTACTCAATACAAATTTGTCTAATGACTATGAAAATGAGCTGTTCGAAAACGGGTTGCTTAAGTTAGAAAACGTCTATTTTGACAAAGGACGCGACAATATTAAGGCAGATGTGGATGCTTTTTTTGATGCGTTTGTCGATAAGTATCAACCCAAAGAGCCAAAAGTGTCTATATTGGTTAAGACGAATGATGGCTTTGAGCTTAATACCCACAAAATCATCCCCTACCCTATTGATATAAGTCTGATGTACAACGATGACTTCGCCGATGTTCATGCGCATATTGTCGAATCACTATCTACGACGCATAAAGGCATTGTTTTGCTACATGGTATTGCAGGCTCGGGTAAATCAAATTATATTAAATGGTTGACAAGCCAAGTGACCGATAAAAAGTTTATCTTTGTGCCCAGTACCATGATTCATATGTTGGCAGATCCTGGGTTTATTACGCTACTCATTGAGAATAAAGGCTCAGTATTGGTATTAGAGGATTGTGAGAATTATATTGGGGAGCGTACTCCAGAAAATAGCAATACCGACATGGTGTCTTCCATCTTGAATATTGCAGATGGCATGCTATCTGATGTGCTAGCTTGTCAATTGATTTGTACTTTTAATTCAGATATTTCACAGATTGATCCTGCGCTGATGCGTAAAGGACGCCTGATTGCTGAATATAAGTTTCATGAACTTGAAACGGCTAAAGCCAATGCGTATTTGGCAGCCTATGCAAACAAAGCTGATGCGTCAGATACTGATACTGATACTGATACTGTTACTGATTATAATGATCAAGACACGGACGAGTCTGATACCTTATACGATAGTGGTGAAGACAGTATTGACCAAAAAGACAATGAATCAGACGACGCGCGTATTGCGGCCAAAGCTCAAGATTTTGAGCATAAGTTAAATGGTACAGATCCTTTGATGCAATCTGAGTTGCCATTAACGGTGGATTCTCCAATTTCGCTTGCCGAACTGGTCAATTTGACAGACAAATCATATCGTGAAGTAGTCAAAAAGAATCGAACCATAGGTTTTATCCATTAGGGCATGGCTTCAATTCGTACAATAATATTTAAATGGGCTAAAAGATATAGTCAATGAAGTCTAAAATGGTGACAAGGGCAACCGAGTGCAAGTACTATTCATGTAGGCTTAGCAAGGTTAATGCCGTAACCGTTCAGTAATTCGCTGACTATAAATAGCCGCCTATATCTGGAAACTTAGATAACCCTTAATAAACATAAATAACCTTAATAACCTGGAATAACTTTAAATAAAAAGTAGGCACCATGACGGATGCAGCAGTAAAAAAACGGCTCAAAATAGACGGCAGCATAGGAGAAGGCGGTGGACAAATCATCCGTACAGCGCTGGCGTTATCTATGCTGACAGGTACGCCGATTGAAGTGAATAACATCCGTGATGGTCGTGCAAAACCTGGTTTGATGCGTCAGCACCTTATGTGTGTTAAAGCTTCAAAAGAGATATCTAATGCAACCGTTACTGGCGCTCATTTAAATAGCACAAGCTTAAGGTTTGAGCCCAGTGAGGTGTCGGCAGGCGATTATGTGTTTGATATAGGCTCGGCGGGTAGTACCAATCTAGTGCTACAGACCATACTCCTAGCGCTATTGTTTGCAGCATCAGCGAATCGCTCAAACCAATCTTCAACCATTACGATAAAGGGCGGTACACACAATCCATTTGCGCCAACTGCTGATTTTGTTCAGTATGGGTTTGTACCAGCATTGTCTAAGCTTGGCATGCAGATAGATTATGAATTGATTAAGTCTGGATACGCGCCTATCGGCGGCGGTGAAATCAGGGTCAAGATTAGGCCTTACCTACGTCGTGCCACTGCGACACCTTTTAATCTTACTAAACGAGGGAACTTGATTGCCATTCATTTGGTCGCTAGTCATTTAAATCTTGATAGTGATATCTGTCAGCGTGAGCTGCTAATTGCGACAGATAGATTATCTAAGTTAAATTTAGATACGGCTTTGATAACCACGCATATAGAAAAGCAGTCAGGTATTGGAGAGGGTAACTGCTGTTATGCCATAGTGACACATACTATTAACGACGTTAAGACTGAATCTAAAAACGTTGAAGCAAAGCATGTAGTGAAAAAACATTTTAATCAAGATAGTATGCCTGTACATCAAGAAGTGTTTACGTTACTGGGAGAAAAACACACATCGTCCGAGAAGGTAGGTACGCGATTTGCTGGTTTAGTAAAACGCTATCTTTACAAAACAGATGCAGTTGTGGATGAGTATTTAACCGATCAATTGCTATTACCTTTGGCTTTGTCGGGTGGCGGTGAGTTTTCATCTCGGCTTATAAGCAATCATAGCAGGACGCAAGCGTGGCTGATTCAGCAGTTTTTGCCCGTTAACATAGAATTTGAAAAGTTTAACGAGCATTGCTATAGAGTTAGGGTTTATGATTAGGCGCTTTCTTTAGCGTATCAATGACTTAAACGCCTTTATTAACTGTAGGGTTAGGTATACTGCTTAGTTTATTATATTGCTGGTTTGGTAAATAAACCAGCCTTTTCAAACTGCGCGGCTAGCGCGAGTAAGCGAGCTTCATCGTTCATTTGACCAATAAATTGCATGCCAATTGGCAACCCTTTTTGGCTCATCCCTAAAGGTACTGACATTGCAGGCAGACCTGTGATATTACCCAAAGTGGTAAACGCCATTTTACTAAGGACAGGCGCACTGAGCTTTTCTACCAAATTGGAATTGTAAATCCATTTGCCAATATTGATCCCTTTATCAACTAAGCCTGTTATATTCAAAAGCACCTCATCGAGACGGCTAGGTGGTATGACACCGTGTTTTACAGCGGCAGTAGGTACGGTAGGACATAAAATCATGTCGTACTGCTCAAGGAGTAATCCTGTTTGATATTGCACGTCATGCCAGCCCTGCTTGGCTTTTAGTAAATCCATGACGCTTAGTGAGCGACCTATCATGGCCATATTGAGGGTTTGGGGTTCAAGATTGCTAACATGCGATTTGCCATAGCGTAAGGCGATGTCTTCAATATGATAGGCCGTATGCGCGCAGACTACTGTAAAAAAGTCTCGCCACATTCTATCTTTATTAATGTTTGGTACGGCCTGCTCAACGCTATGCCCCATTTCTTCTAGCTGACTGGCTGTCATTTTAAGAACGCCTTCGACTTCTTTATCTACCGTAGCACCTGGGAATAAAGGTGTTGGCATAAGAGCAATGTTAAGCGATTTGGGCGGGGTATTAGTAGCTTGTAAGAAGTCGTCGTTACCTGAGGGCGTGCTCACAAACGCTGAGCCTATCTCACGCCCTGACGTTGCATCGAGCATTGCGGCGCTATCTCTCACACTGCGAGTTATGACGTGGTCGGCAACAGCCCCCTCCCATCCTTCTGAGGTTAATGGACCACTTGGATTACGCCCGCGGCTGGGTTTTAATCCGAACACACCGCACCACGCTGAGGGAAATCGAATCGACCCCCCACCATCTCCACCGCCTGCCATAGGTACGATGCCCGCGCTCACTGCTGCGGCACTCCCACCAGAGGAGCCGCCACTACTATAGCCTTTTTTGAAAGGATTGTGCGTTGGCCCAAAGGATTTGGGTTCGGTTGTAATCATAAGACCAAACTCAGGCGTATTGGTTTTGCCAAATGTGTTGACACCTGTCGCTCGCATCCGCCGCACCAACTCATTGTCTTGATTGGGCACAACATGGATACTACGGCTTCCCATCTTAATAGGCTCGCCTGCAAATAAGAAGTTTAAATCTTTTAATAAATAAGGCACACCGCTAAAGATACCATCTGGCAAGCCTTGATTGGCGGCATTATAAGCCCGCTCATCAAACCGATGAATAATGGCGTTTAATTGCGGGTTGAGTTCGTTTGCACGATGTATTGCAGCCTCTAAGGCTTCTTTGGCACTGATATCGCCTGATTTTATAAGTGTTCCCAGTCCAATGGCGTCGTATTGTGTATATTCTTTAAACATAGAAATCCTTGTCTATTTGTGCGTAGTGCGCTTATTTTTATGGTATATAACAAAGCAAGAAATGAAAAATATGGTTTAAAAAAAAGGTTCGAAAATCGTAGTTTAAAAACTGTTTAAAAGCTATCTATCTCTTAGTCTTATATTAAATCTGATAATTTACCTATCGAGGAAAACGTATGCAAACGCTACAAGTAATTGACTTTGCAAGTTTGACAAAGAGAGGTTGTTTTTAAAAAAGGTATTACTTAGCTTTATATTCTACAAATTTAATAGCTATAGTCTGCGAATTATTAAACGGTTACGGTGTTTACTTCGCTAGGCCTACAAAAGTACTACTACGACTCGGTTGCCTTATAACCATTTTAGACATCTTTGACTATAGCTTATAGCAAAGGCAATAAAAAAGCCAAACCCTAAGGTTTGGCTTTTGGCATTACAATATTTGATGCAGAAATATACGGATTGCTACATAAGCGTTCTATAAAGTTGCAGTTCATTTAGCTTACGTAAATTGTCTCAACTTAATAGTATATTGTTAAGTAATTTATATTGAATAACAATGTATATAAGTTATCTAAATTATTTAACGGGTACTTCCATCAGCAAGACATACGCATCTTCTAAAGCTTCAACATTAAAACCCTCAGTATCTAAGATACCCATACCGTCACGTCTATTAAGCACTTCATCACCAATTTTTACGCTACCTTCAATGACAAAAGCATAGACACCGTTTTGAGGGTTTTTTAGCGTATAGTTCGCGGTAACACCTTTATCCAGATTACCCATATGGAACCAGGCATCTTGATGAATCCATACACCTGCATCATCAGGATTAGGAGATAATATTTGGCTAAACTCGTTAGGCTTCAACATATCAGCAATCTTAAGCTGCTGATAACGTGGCTCAACACCGTGTTTGTTCGGTGTAATCCAAATTTGGAAAAACTTAACAGGTTCGCCAGCTTCTCCATTCATTTCACTATGCGCAATGCCAGTACCCGCTGACATTACCTGAATCTCACCACTTTCAATAATACCATTTGTACCAATGGTATCTTTGTGTGCAAGCTTACCTGATGTTGGAATTGAAACAATTTCCATATCACGGTGCGGATGCGTACCAAATCCTTTACCACCTTCTACATGGTCATCATTAATTACGCGTAAGGCACCAAAGCCCATACGATCAGGATTATAGTAGTTAGCAAAACTAAAGGTGTGTTTACTTTTTAACCAACCGTGGTTGGCATCACCGCGAGTATCTGCTCTATGTATTATAGTTTTCATAATTATTCCTTATTATTTAATATAAATTAATGGCTATAACCATTTAACACGCCTATTATACCATAAAGATATTCTTAACTTAACACCATTACTATTAATATATGATTAAGTATCTTAAATTCTGCATTCTATTTAACTCATTAATAAGTAAGGTTAATCTTATTTTATAGTACGCGTAAAAAAAGTGGCCTTAGCCACTTTTTGGTTTAGATTTAGACCATTTTAATCATACTAATTTAAGTATATACGTTTACATTAGCAGTTCGCGTTTTCCGCCCTTGCCCATGGGGCTAACTAATCCAGCTTCTTCCATAGAATCTACAATACGGGCAGCACGGTTATAGCCAATACTGAATTTACGCTGAATACTAGAGGCTGAGACTTTCCGAGTCTCCATTATAAAGGCCACGGCTTCATCGTATAAAGCATCATCTTCGCCTGAAGTATTGCCTGCCCCACTATTGCTTGGACTCGATAATTCAAAATTACTGGCCATATTATCGATATAATCTGGGGCACCACGCTCACGCCAAGCATCACAAACACGGTTGACCTCTTCATCGCTCACATAAGCACCATGCACACGATCCGGCTCAATCTGACCAGGTCCTAAGAACAGCATATCGCCATTACCTAGCATATCCTCTGCACCCCCTGCATCTAATATAGTGCGAGAATCCACTTTGGAGTTAACACGCAGTGCGGCACGTACGGGAATATTGGCTTTAATAAGACCTGTAATTACATCTACAGAAGGACGCTGGGTTGCAAGCATAAGATGAATACCTGCAGCTCGTGATTTTTGAGCTAAGCGAGTGATTAGCTCCTCTGCTTGTTTTCCAACTTGCATAATCATATCAGCGAACTCATCGGCGACGATTACAATCATCGGTAGCGTTTTAAGCTTTGGTGCTTTATCAATACTTACGCTCTCATTAGGGCGCCATAGTGGATCAATCATGGGCTTGCCAGATTGCTCTGCTGCCATGACTTTTTTATTAAATTCGCTTAATTTACGAACCTTTAATAGACTCATTAATTGATAACGGCGCTCCATCTCGGCTACACACCAAGCGAGGCTACTTGCCGCCTCATTCATGTCAGTCACGACAGGCGTTAATAAATGCGGAATGTCATTATAATTAGCAAGCTCTAGCTGTTTTGGATCAATTAGAATTAAGCGAAGCTCAGAGGGTTTGTATTTGAGTAGCATGGAAAGTAGCATTGAGTTTACCAGTACGGACTTACCTGATCCTGTCGTACCCGCTACCAGCATATGCGGCGCTCTAGCCAGATCGGTTATGATGGGGTTACCCCCAATGTCTTTACCCATCGCCATACTGATTTGAGCATTGGGATCTTTATACTTTTTGGTTTCTAACAGCTCTATTAGCCTCACCATTTCACGCTTTTTATTCGGCACTTCAATACCGATATAAGGCTTACCGGGTATGACTTCTACCACACGTAATGATGCCATTGACAACGAACGAGCCAAATCACGAGATATGCCAGTCACCTTGCTAGCTTTCACCCCTGCTGCCAAATCAACTTCAAAACGTGTAACGACTGGGCCTGGTATGGCATTCACAACGTCAGCTTTGACATTGAATTCTTGTAGTTTAATTTCTAACAGCTCTGAGAGTTGTTCGAGCTCCTGAGCGGTATAGCTGGGTTTACGATCAGGGTCTGGCTTGTCCAAAATCGACAGCTCAGGAATGGGCGATAAGCTTTCCCGATGTTTTGCAGTTTGCATGGCGCGGCTGGCGCTCGCATATGCTGAATCATCGTGAATGTCTGGCAGTTCGGGTTCTTCGCTATAACGCTGTTCTGGTACCATGTCTTCAATATGATTACCCGAATCACCGTCTGGCGTCGCAAATCTTATTTCAGGTACTGCCGGTTTGCTGGACACTTTTGGTTCATCTGAAAGTGCTGATTCGTCTACAAGCGTTGGTGGCTGCTTTGGGTTAGATGGTGGTGTATTGGTCGGCGTTAGGTCTACAAATGACTCAACCTCTTTAACCTTATCTTGCGCAACCCTCTTTTCAACCACATCATGTTGTAAGGAGTCAGATGTAGATGCAGACGATGATTCAGTTGCTTTTATAACAGGATCTGTAGCATGAGCACTATATGCCTGCTTGGGTACATCCGAATTGATAGGCGTATCATTATCATTATTTGTATAGCCACTGCCACTAGCTTGAGTGTTGAGACTGGCATTACCGGCTGTATCTACATTAAGTTCGCTATGCGTGTACTTATTTTTCGAACCATTTAATGCGTGGGTTGAGTGAGTACGGTTGTCTTTACCTGTTTCAGTCCCTGTCTCTATCTCTGTTCCTGTTCCTGATTCTGTCTCATTCATATGGCTTTGAGTTGGACTTTGCATGGCTCCGGTGACACGAGTTGCTCCAGTGACATGAGTAGTTCTATCAGAAGCTAGTTGTTCAGCTGCCAGTGAATCAGTTAATCCATCGCTATCATAGGCAGGGTCTAACGAAACGGTTTCTGTTTTAGAATGTAGTGCAGTCTCTGATACAGCATTTGGACTAGCGACATCGTTCGTTTCTGGCGATGTGGATGCAGGTTCATCGTGTAAGGAAGCTTGGTTCGCTTGACTGGATAAAGTCGTATTATCAGCGACGGCAACAGGTAATGCATCTTCATCGAGCAAACTGTCAATGGCTTCAGGATCATTCCAAGCAAAACTAGGTTCTTGTTTCTTACTTGTCGCTGATTTTGGCTGTTGAAGATTAGCCGCAGCTTCTTCTTCACGAAGCGCAAGTATGCTCTCACTTAAACCTGAATTTACCAAAAACTCATCCAGAACATTGTTAAATTCAGAATACCTTACCGTTTGACTCTGACCATTTGGCGCTGAATTTGAGTCAGCCCCTGGGCTATTCGTTATTAAAGATGATTCTAGAAATGTATGTACAGAGCCATTATCTAATTCATTTACATTTTGATTATTTTCATCCAGCCTATGCGTATTGGAAGCATGCGTATCCGTTTGCTCTTTAAGATTGAGTTTGAGCTGATTGCTATGCGCAGATGATTTTGAGCGAATACTATCAAATAGATTGTGCTCTTTTTTCAGTGCTCTTTCATCGCTTGCTAACGCTTCATCTGTACCTGCTGCATGCTCGTTCGAACCATCGTTACGGTGAGTATCAGCATAGTCGTTTTGATCATTATGTATGTCATTACGGCGCTCTTTAATACCGCTGCCTAGCCAAGATAAACTTGTAAATTTAGAAAACAGCTGTTTCCAGCGCACATCAAAGGCGAACGTAATCGTAATCAACGTGAATAATAATAGAAACAAGCCTGCCCCATACGGGGTAAGTAAGGCTGACAAACGCGCGGCTACTTCTGACCCGAGCACACCACCAATTCGAGCCACATTAGCATCTGCAAGACCTAGCAGCTGAGGAATGATAGCTACCAGACCTGCACTACCAAGGATTAAAAAAATATAGGCGATCAATCGGATCAAACCAAATGTTTGTTGACGCTCCCACCAAAGACTCAAAGCTTCATAAGCTAAAAATATAATGACCCACCAAGCCGACCACCCCAAAAAGGTATAAAACAGATCTGCAACCCACGCGCCCACAGCGCCGCCCATATTACTAACTGTCGTCATGTCGCTACTAATACGCGACCAGCTAGGATCGTTCGGGCTATAGGTAATCAAAATAACAAACACATAGGCAGATACTATGACGGCAAGTGCAGTAAACATGGCTTTTTTGGCAGTATAAATTTGTTGAGCCGTTATCATTACGCTATCTCATCTTAAACTGGTAAAATATGGAACTCTACTTATCATAAATCTTGTATGGCATTCTTCAATAGGACTTAACCCTAGCACCATAACCCTCTATAATAGCAAATTACGCCCTACTTTCGTGCATAGGATGATATTTTTATTCCATTTATAAATATAATAAATTAAATTCATTTGCTATTTTAGTCATCAACCCGCAAATACATTCTTATAACGATAACCTCGATACTTATAGCTATTGTGCAAACCCAACTACTTTAAAAATTAAGGAAGCGATATGACACAAGACACCTCTTCAAATCGTCATGAAAAACTCATTATACTAGGTTCTGGTCCTGCTGGTTATGCAGCAGCTGTCTATGCGGCGCGTGCCAATTTAAAACCTGTCATTATTTCAGGTATGCAGTTGGGCGGTCAGCTTACGACAACTACCGAAGTTGACAACTGGCCTGGCGATGCGCACGGGCTTACAGGTCCTGATCTAATGGTACGTATGAAAGCGCATGCTGAACGTTTCGGTACTGAGATTTTAAACGATCATATTAATTCTGTTACCTTAACTGAACGCCCTTTCAAACTTGTTGGTAACTCTGGCACGTATAGCTGCGATGCGCTCATTATTGCTACAGGCGCTTCCGCGCAATATCTAGGCATTGAGTCAGAAACTAAATTTAAAGGTTTAGGCGTTTCTGCTTGTGCAACCTGCGATGGCTTCTTTTATAAAAATCAAAAAGTAGCCGTTATTGGTGGCGGTAATACAGCCGTCGAAGAGGCGCTATATCTATCTAATATTGCAAAAGAAGTTATCTTAGTTCATCGCCGTGACAGTCTGCGCTCAGAGAAGATACTACAACAAAAGTTGTTTGAAAAACAAAAAAATGGCAATGTAACTATTGAATGGAACCATAAAGTCAAAGAAGTGGTCGGCGATGATATGGGCGTCAATGGGGTTGTCATTGAATCGACTGAGGATGGTAGCACAAAGCATCTAGATGTTATGGGTATGTTTGTGGCTATTGGACACAAGCCAAATACCGATATGTTCGTTGATCAATTAGATATGAAAGATGGCTACCTTATCGTCAATAGCGGTACTAAAGGCAATGCCACTCAAACCAGTATTGAAGGCGTTTTTGCAGCGGGTGATGTGGCCGATCATATCTATCGTCAAGCGATTACCTCAGCAGGTACCGGCTGTATGGCAGCTCTAGATGCTGAAAAATACTTAGACGCGATTGGCGAAGCAGACGCTCAAGATCATACCTATGCGTCTACACTGACGCAAGACGCAGATGCGTAACTTTCGTATGCGCGTTTTGAACTTATATCTATCTAAGTTATAAGTTCTTAAATAAGCGGTATAGTCAGCAAAATACTAAACGGTTACGGTGTTAACCTCGCTCGCCTTACTATAGTAGTACTTGCACGCGGTTAGCTTGTAACCCTTTTAGATTGATTTCACTATATATTAAATTCATAGATATTAAGGCGCTAGACTCATAGCGCCTTATATTTATAAGTACTATTTTTCTTACAACTATGTTAAAAAACAACTATGTTAAAAAACAACTTTGTCTAAAAGTAACTTTATTTAAAAGCAATTATATTTAAAAGCCACTATGTTTAAAAGCAATTATGTGTTCCCCGACCCTATTGAGGCCGATCCCGATGGATTGGGTCTTATTGCGATGGGCGGTGATCTTGAGTCACAGACCCTATTAGACGCTTACGCCCAAGGGTTGTTTCCATGGTTTAATGAAGATGAGCCAGTGGCATGGTGGAGTCCAGAGCCTCGGTGCGTTCTTAATCCAAATGATTTTAAACCCAGTAAATCTTTAAAGCGTCTGGCTAAGTCGAGCGACTGGGTCTGGCGGGTTAACACTGCATTTGAAGAAGTTATACATGCCTGTAGCTTACCCCGTAGCTACGCAGACGATACTTGGATTCATGACGAGATGATCGAGGCTTACATTCACCTATATGAGCTTGGGTATGCGCATAGCATTGAAGTCTGGCAGGATAACGAAATGGTTGGTGGATTGTATGGTTTGAAGATTGGCAAATTATACTTCGGTGAGTCTATGTTTCATCGACAAAGCAATGCCTCAAAAATAGCCTTTTGGGCTTTAAATAAATTGTGCAAACAAACTCAGGTTGAGTTAATTGACTGCCAATTGCCTAATCCGCATCTTAAAAGCCTAGGGGCATCCATTATGCCAAGAGCGCTTTTTCTAAAAACTCTTGAACAATTGGTAGCGCAGCCGAGTCTAAACTGGCACGACTTTTCGTCACAGAGTTATACCGTACAGGGTCTTGTCTCTAATACATTCGACGTATCCACTTCAAATCCTTTGTGTCCCTCGCATAAAGGTAAGCTATCGACCTCCAAAGAGGATACGCCATGAATCGTTCTGAACCTGAAAACAAAACGCCGCCACAGGATGCGAATGATCTGCAAACGCAAACCAGCCGTAACAATCTAAATCAGATGTTATTAAAGTTATCGCTGCCAAGTCTATGCAGCTATATTCCTGAGCATATGTCACAATTGGCGTTTATATTAATTGAGCCTGAGGACTCCATTGACAGTGTATTTTACGCTCAATTAAGCCACAGTGGCTTTAGACGAAGTGGCAATGCGTTTTATAAGCCGCATTGTTCCCACTGCATGCAATGTATCTCCTGCCGTGTCATTGTTGATGAATTTAAGTTGTCCCGCCGCTATCGAAAAATTTTAAATCGTAATGCCCATGTGACTCTGTCTATAAACGCTGCACATAGGGCCACTCAAGAACATTATAATTTATATCAAAAATATATTTCAGCTCGGCACGTCGATGGGGATATGTACCCACCAAGCCTACAAACTTTTGAACAATTTTTAATGAATAGCCCTGCTGACAGTGTGTTTATGGAGTTTAGAGAACCCAATAGAAGACTCATAGCGGTGGCAGTGACTGATAAGATAGATAACGGCTTGTCAAGCATATACACTTATTTTGATTCTGATCGCAGTTTTAACTCTCGAAGCTTAGGGGTGTATTGTATTTTGCAACAGATTCAATTAGCTCAAGAGTTGGGACTTCCCTATTTATATTTGGGGTTTTGGATTCCAAGTGTCAAAAAAATGCGTTATAAGACTGAGTACGCTCCTATTGAGCTGCTAATTAACGATCAATGGCACTACTTTGAACAAGCGCCTGATAGTGATGACATTCTAAATCAGCTTAATACCTCAGTGGTTAACTTTTTGATGCGATAAGTATATGTATGACCTATATACAGTTTTTAACTTTCTATAGAGTCTTAAATTGTCAGTCAAAAAGCTTTCAGTCAATAACGCACTCTAAAATTAAGTGGCAATAGCATTAATCTATTCCACCTTTTACATATTCCCTTAACCTTCACCTTAGACTTATCTCTACCCTTCCCGTTCATATTGCATAATTAACGCATCCGTATTACTACTCGGCGCCTTATCGTTACCAGTGGGGATTGAGTAATAGTTTTTACGCGTATGAATGATCTTAAACCCCAACTTCTTATAAAGCGCTATGGCTTGAAAATTATCAGCACGAACTTCAAGGAGTATTCTTTCAAGGTTATTGTTTTGCATACTATCTATTAACACTTGTAGCAACTTTATCGCTAAACCTTGACGTTGATAACTTGGATGGGTTCCAATACGTAATACTTCGGCTACTTCGAATACCATACTTATAATACAGTATGCCATTACCTGCTTATTAGCATTTTGCTTTATGTATGTATTTGAATTTACATTTTCAGCAAGGTCACTATTTTTATCAGTATCAGTATCAGTATCAGTATCAGTATCAGTATCAGTATTAATTAGAATGTCATCTGCTAGAACACACCAACACTGATTTATGTCTAACTTTAATAGCTCTTGAATTTGTTGATAGCTCCAGCTATCGAATTGAACCAGCTTTTCTATTTCAATAACTTGCTGCAACAGCATCATATCAAATTTATGCGCTTTAATTTGATTAGCAGTGATCTGATAAATAGAAGGTTTGGGAAAATTTTGCATAGACCATACTTCACTTATTAATATATATAATATTTAACGAGCTTATTCTTTAAGCTTAATGTCTATAGTCGGCGAACTTATAAAGAGTCACGGTGTTAACCTCGTTAAGCCTACTCCAGTAGTACTTGCACTCGGTTGCCTTGTGACTACTTTAAAGTTCTTTGACTATAGTATAAAGCAGAACAGAATGAAGTTAAGCCATAAAAAAAGCCTTCAACATAGCGTTGAAGGCTTTGGATCAAGATAGCGCGTGTCTTAATGTATTACAGCTTGCTTGTCAGCTCAGGTAGCGCTTCAAATAAGTCTGCTTCTAAGAAGTAATCAGCAACGCTAGCAATCGGTGATTCTGGGTCATTGTTAATGGCAACAATAACTTTAGAATCTTTCATACCTGCTAAATGCTGAATAGCGCCTGAAATACCAGCAGCGATATATAGGTTTGGTGCAACGATTTTACCCGTTTGACCAACCTGCATATCGTTAGGTACATAACCAGCATCAACAGCAGCGCGCGAAGCACCAATAGCAGCACCTAATTTATCAGCTAATGGCTCAATGTATTTAGTAAAGTTTTCACCATTAGCTAAAGCACGACCACCTGAAACTACAATCTCAGCTGAAGTTAACTCTGGACGATCAGATGCAGCAAGCTCTTCTTTAACAAAACTTGATTTACCCGCATCATGTGAGTTATCGAGTTGTTCAACAGTAGCTGAACCACCCTCTGCATCAGCAGGATCAAAGGCGGTTGTACGTACAGTGACAAGTACTTTATCTTCAGAAGTCTTAACAGTTGCTAAAGCGTTACCGGCATAGATAGGACGCTCAAACGTATTGGCATCAATAACTTGCATAATATCAGTAATCATACTGACATCTAATAGCGCAGCAACACGTGGCATGAAGTTCTTACCATTGGTAGTTGCAGGCGCTACAATGTGGCTATAATCATCAGCAAAATCTTTCACTAACATAGCTATGTTTTCAGCCAATTGATATTCGTATGCTGGGCTATCTACACAAAATACTTTAGAAACACCTGCAACTTTTGCAGCTTCTTCAGCTACTGGATGACAGCCTGAACCTGCCACTAAAATATGAATGTCATCACCCATCTGTGAGGCAGCGGTTACCGTATTTAAAGTGGCTTTTTTAAGCTCTTTGTTATCATGTTCTGCATATACTAAAATTGCCATGAGAATATAATCCTTTCAAAATTTAATATGGGTTTATGAGGTTAAGCGATTGAATGAGGGCAGTATCTTAAATAACTTTAGCTTCATTTCTTAGCTTGTCGACTAACTCATCAACTGAACCCACTTTAATACCTTCAGAACGCTCAGGTGGTGGCGTCACTTTAATGACTTCTTGCTTTGATGACATATCGACACCAAAGTCCGCTGGGGTCTTTTGATCTAATGGTTTTTTCTTAGCTTTCATAATGTTAGGAAGCTTCGCATAACGTGGCTCATTAAGACGAAGGTCAGTAGTAATTACAGCTGGTAATGGTAACGCAACCGTTTGTAAACCACCGTCAATTTCACGGGTAACATTTACAGTGTCGCCCTCGACGCTGACTTCGGAAGCAAATGTACCTTGACCGATACCCATTAGCGCTGCAAGCATCTGACCTGTTTGGTTGTTATCATCATCAATAGCTTGCTTACCAAGTAAGATAATATCAGTCTCTTCTTGTTCAGCAATACCTTTAAGAATCTTAGCAACTTGAAGCGGATAAGGTTTGTCATCAGTTTCAACTAACACACCACGGTCAGCACCCAACGCTAAAGCAGCACGAATCTGTTCTTGGGCTTCTTTAGGACCGATTGATGCGACAATAATCTCGTCAATAACGCCAGCTTCTTTCAAACGTACTGCTTCTTCAACCGCAATCTCACAAAAAGGGTTGATAGACATTTTTGTATTGCTCAGGTCGACACCTGAATTATCGGCTTTAACACGAACTTTTACGTTATAGTCAATAACACGCTTAACAGCGACTAATGCTTTCATACGTTCCTCGTTTATTTTGTTATGAATTATCTTAGAATAAAAAAATTATATGGCTTTCATTACTAACTCTATAATATCTAGAATATTTACAAATTAAAATTTCAATTTGTAAGAGTTTAATTAACTTCTACATTCCGAATACTATTCATCATTTATTTAATTAATTAAGGTGGTATAGATAGAGCAGGTTATATATCCACACAGTTGCAGAGATGAAATGATAGTGAATAAGGTGCACAAATAATTATTATTTATTGAACGTCAATATATTGCGTGACAGGCTTTGATAGGTCAAGCTTTCGACGTGAATAAAGGGTCATAAATTCTTAATGACGCTTTAAATAGGATTTTCATTAAATTATTTTGTAGCCACCTAGGGGCAACTTTCCAAATTGACGTTATTCTAAACAGTATAAATAGCCTTAAATATTGATAAAAATTACGAAAAAAAAAGACAACCTTAAGGTTGTCTTTTAAATACATCATCATCTATTTAGATAATTAATGTATATATCATTAGGTATTACCTAAAGAAATTATTCAGCTTCGATTTGCTCAGCTTGTGGACCTTTTTGGCCTTGGCCTAGTACGAAAGATACTTTTTGACCTTCAGCTAGGGTTTTGAAACCACTACCTTGAATAGCACTGTAATGAGCAAAAACGTCTTGACCACCATCGTCTTGAGCGATGAAACCAAAACCTTTAGCTTCGTTGAACCACTTAACAGTACCTTGAACACGTTCTGACATAACTTTTCCTAATATATAATTGATTTAACTATAGTCATGATGCTTAGTAGATTAATTACAAAAGTAATATAACCCGTATAAGCGTAATTTAGAGTAGTCTTAATTAGAATATGACTAATCTTGGTTCTAATCACTAACTCTAATAAATAACTACTTATTTACACTTCTACTTAAACGCAGTCATGTTTGAACAACTAGCATTGCTAATCATTCAAAAAGTAACTTACTTACTGTCAGATAGTATAACAGCTTTAAACTGCTTATCCTAGTTTTATATGAGGTAATATATAATCGATATATATGCTTTTCGTAATAATGATGTAACCTTTTAAATTAATTGATTCATCTACTTATTAAATGATAGTACGGATGTCATGAGTACTGCCATACATAAGAGCGCGTAACACATAGCAAAAGACTGGCTAAACGCTATATACGATTTAGGAATGATGAGCTTATCAGTCGACTCAGGCATACCACCTTTGCGTAAGAGCCGAGACCCATATATCCAGCCAAAAACCGTATATATAATATAAGCAAATGGCACAGCCTTTTGTATTGATTCTAAATCTAGCCAGTAAATAGCCACTATTGATACGAGCAGCCACAGCGTCTCTATTGCCGAACTAATGGCGAATAACTTAGACTTTGGTAATTTGCCTTGCGTTTTTTTGAGCATATTACCTTCAATAATAATAAGCAACGCGACCAAAGCACTACAAGCGATGTAAATCAATGCAACATTAGTTAGCGTAATATCTCGTATCTCCATTATTTAATAACATCCTTTTATTTAAGTGTTTGAGTAGGCACGTCAATATTTTCGTTACATTAAAAAAACCCACATCTCAATTTAGCATGTGGGCCTATATTTTACGTATAGATCATATATTAAATAAAATCGAGAAATAAACATTTAGCTTAAATTTTAAGCCTGCTTGTTTAAGATGATATTAATGAGAAACTAGTTCTTATCTTTATCAATGATTTTATTACCACCAATCCATGGCATCATACCACGCAGCTTAGCCCCTGTTTTTTCGATTTCATGATCAGCATTATTACGGCGACGCGCTGTCATTGATGGATAATTTGTTGCGCCCTCTGTAATGAACATCTTAGCGTATTCACCAGACTGAATGCGCTTTAAGGCATGACGCATGGCTTCACGAGACTGCTCATTAATAACTTCTGGACCTGTTACGTATTCACCGTACTCAGCGTTGTTACTGATTGAGTAGTTCATATCCGCAATACCGCCTTCGTACATAAGATCGACGATAAGCTTAAGCTCGTGTAAGCACTCAAAGTAAGCCATTTCTGGTGCATAACCTGCTTCTGTTAACGTCTCAAAACCCATCTTAACAAGTTCTACAGCGCCGCCACAAAGTACCGCTTGCTCACCAAATAAGTCAGTCTCAGTTTCATCTTTGAAAGTAGTTTCGATAATACCTGATCGACCACCGCCAACTCCAGCTGCATAAGATAATGCCACTTGTTTAGCTTGACCTGAAGCATCTTGATAGATAGCGATAAGATCTGGAATACCGCCGCCTTTAGTAAATTCAGAACGAACCGTGTGACCTGGTGCTTTAGGCGCTACCATGATGACGTCTAAATCTTCACGCGGTACAACCTGATTATAGTGAATAGCAAAGCCATGAGCGAATGCTAAGGTTGCGCCTTCTTTAATGTTTGGCTCAATAACGTCTTCGTATAAAGATTTTTGGAACTCATCTGGCGTTAAGATCATAATTACTTCAGCAGATTGAACAGCGTCAGCAACTTCAGCTACTTTTAAGCCAGCATTTTCAGCCTTCTTCCAAGAGCCAGAGTTTCCACGCAACCCAACTGTCACATCAACGCCTGAATCTTGTAAATTCAATGCGTGTGCATGACCTTGAGAACCATAACCAATAATGGCTACTTTCTTACCTTGGATGATTGATAGATCACAATCTTTATCGTAATAAACGTTCATAATTTGTCCTTTAATAAACTTTCAAATTGATTTGAAATTAATGAATGATAGGGTAATACAAGTGTTATTTATCTGATTATACGTGCTTATCGTGTCAGGTTATAAAAAATAATTGTTTTTAGCACTATTCCTAATTATTTACTTTTTATACATCAGTTGCTTTTTTAATCCAATTGCATTTATACGCAATTAAAAAAAATTAAATCATAAGGATAGTTAAAATACACCCATGACTTTGAATTTATACACTAAGCGTACGCTCGCCACGTAAGATACCAATCACACCTGAACGCACCACTTCTAGAATACGTTCACGCCCAATGACTTCTATAAAGCCATCAAGTTTTGCTTCATCGCCTACTATTTGTAGCGTATAAATACTTGAGGTAACATCTACAATTTGCGCACGGAAGATATCAGCACTACGTTTTACCTCAGATCTTGCACTGCCTGTAGCTCGTACTTTAATGAGCATTAGCTCTCGCTCTACATGGGCATTGTCTGTTAAATCAATAACTTTAATGACTTCGATAAGTTTATGCAAGTGCTTGGTGATTTGTTCAATCTTATCGGTACTGGCATTGGTCGTTAAGGTTAAGCGAGAGATAGTATCATCGTCAGTCGGTGCGACGTTAAGGGTTTCGATGTTATAACCACGTTGTGAAAATAGCCCCACTAGACGTGAAAGCGACCCCGCTTCGTTTTCCATAAGTACAGAAATTAAATGTTGTTGCATTAGGTACGCTCCCCTTTTGATAACCACATATCGCGCATAGATTGTCCGGCCACTTGCATGGGATAAACATGCTCGTTACGATCAACATAAACGTCAATAAAGACCAGCTTATCTTTCATCGCCATCGCTTCTGCTAGTTGTTCATCAAGCTTTTCAGGATCAGTAATTTTAACACCAACATGACCATAGCTTTCGGCAAGTTTTACAAAATCTGGTAGAGACTCCATATATGATGATGCGTGACGACCTTCATACAACATATCTTGCCACTGTTTTACCATACCTAGCTGGGCGTTATTTAAGCATAATATCTTAACCGGTAGTCCGTATTGGAAACAGGTTGATAACTCTTGAATATTCATCTGAATAGAGCCTTCACCCGTTATACACACTACATCACGCTCAGGTTCAACCAGCTTAGCGGCCATTGCGTAAGGCAAGCCAACGCCCATTGTGCCAAGACCACCAGAGTTCAACCACTGACGCGGCTCATCATACTTGTAATACAAGGCGGCAAACATTTGATGCTGACCCACATCACTGGTGATAATTGCTTTACCGTCGGTAAGCTCATAGAGTTTTTCTACCACTGATTGAGGCTTCATGCCGTTCTCGGTACTGGTATCAAAACGTAGTCCATGCCGTTTACGCCACTCATTAATCTGTGACCACCAGTCTAATAGTGCAGGTTGGTCTAGCTGCTTGTCATCACCTTCTAACAGATCATTCATATGAGTTAGAACCGCTTTTACATCCCCTACAATAGGAATATCGGCATTAATCGTTTTAGAAATAGAGGCAGGATCGATATCTATATGAATGATAGTAGCGTTTGGACAGAACTTTTGAACGTTATTAGTGACTCGATCATCAAAGCGTGCGCCAACGGCTAATATCACATCAGCATGATGCATGGTCATGTTCGCTTCATAAGTACCGTGCATACCTAGCATACCAATGAACTGACGGTCAGAGCCTGGGAAGCCTCCAAGACCCATCAATGTATTGGTCACCGGTAGATTTAATTTGTGCGCAAGCTCAGTCAATTCTTTATGTGCATTGCTCAAGATAACGCCGCCACCTGCATATAGTACAGGACGCTTTGAGGCAAGAAGCGTTTCAATCGCTTTTTTAATTTGGCCTGTATGACCTTTCACGGAAGGCTGATAAGAGCGCATGTTTACTGACTTTGGATAATTGTATTCAAACTTTTCATGCGGCGCTGTTGTATCCTTTGGAATATCAATAACAACTGGGCCCGGACGGCCAGATTGAGCAAGATAGAATGCTTTTTTAACAATCTCTGGTATTTCGCTGGCATGTCTCACCTGAAAACTATGCTTAACTATAGGACGAGATACGCCTACCATATCCGTTTCTTGGAATGCATCATCACCAATCAGATATTTAGGTACTTGTCCGGAAATGACTACCATAGGAATTGAATCCATAAAGGCAGTGGCAATGGCAGTGACGGTATTGGTAGCGCCAGGGCCTGATGTGGCTAAGACAACGCCTGTATTACCCGTTCTACGTGAGTACGCATCAGCCATATGTCCAGCAGCTTGCTCATGACGTACCAATAAATGCTCAATGGTGTCTTGTTTAAAAATTGCATCATAGATATGCAATACAGCACCACCAGGGTAACCGAAGATATATTCTACGCCCTCATCTATAAGAGATTGAACTAGCATTTCACCCCCTGACAGCATAATTGGCCCTTCGCCATGCTCTAGGAGTTCACGCTTTTTACCAAAGTTAATTGCAGCGTGTGCGGTTTGTGTGTGCCCTGTCATATTAGGACTTTGAGTTGTTTGAGTCACTGTCATCACCTTTATTTATTGCGGGATGTTTTAATGTTTTGAAAGCATAAAAGCTTCCAAAAAACATATTTTAAACGGTTATCTCAAATCATATCTAGCTTAATTATTAACTCTATAGACATGACAAAAATACCATCAGGCATTAGCCATGTGATATACGGATAAAGGTTCAGTGAATAAACTATACTCTAGAAGAGAGCTCTTACGTGTCATCTTATAATCACGAATAGTCAGATCAAGCAATCTGTGCTATCTAATAGAGATGACGTAAGACAGTTTTAAGAATTTAACGAGATTTATGCACGGTATAAACAATACGTAAGTAAAGCTTGGTACACAATACGGGTTAAAAGGTATAACTATTTATACCCACCACTCCGAATATACAAAACTATTGTAAATCCAGACTGGCAACTTAGCCACTGTAGACCGATAAGTCCTTGAATTGAACTAGCACATAAAATCGTGCTATTCAATCATCACATTAAAAGTTAACACCATAATGCGGATGGTAATCCAACATCGGTAGTTACTTTAAGTTACCTAACTCGGTAGAGCAGGATAACTGACTAATCAAAAAACCCATGATGTTATGTTTTGATTGTGTTGTCAACTAAATAAATTTAATAGGGCGTCAAATGTTTATTTATTTAACATTGAGCGCATCGGTATCGTTATTGACTCTTTTAAGGCACTAGAGTCTGATCTCAGACGCTAGGGTCTAATCTCAGACGCTAGGGTCTAAAACGAATGAGTGGCTAAATCGTCTAACCTACTGGCGTACCAACCGACTCGGTAATGGCAGTAAATTCATATCACTGACTCTACAAGGATTGATGTCTATACCACCACGGCGTGTATACCAAGCACGTACTATCAAATTTTCTGGAACATATATTTGGGTTAAATCGCTGAAAATTTGTTCAACGCACTGCTCATGAAAGCCATTGTGCTGACGGTAGCTTAGAATATATGCCAGTAAACTTGCTTTATCGATTGTACTTTTAGAGGTCATTTTAATGCCTAACGTACCCCAATCTGGTTGATTGGTCACCGGGCAATTACTGCGTAAAAGATTTGAATACCATTCGTACTCAATTACTTCTGAGCCCACGTTACCATCCTGACTTTTAAGTAAGCTAACATCTGGATGTTCAACCAGTTCGACTTCTATATCTGTGTCATCTAAAGCATCATCAATGCATTCACCCTGCGGATGGGCTATCAAGAAGCCTGAATGATGCGGATCATCTTTGCTAATCGTATCAGGATGAAACAAATCCACATCGACAGCGTCTTCAACGCAAGCTGACAAATCGCTTGCAATGGTTTGTTCAACAGCTTCCCAACTCGCAAACTTAGTGAAATTTAAACTATTGAGATAAAGCTTTAAAGATTTGGATTCTACAATATTAGTAGAACTCGCAGGAATGGTAAATCTTGCAATAGCAACCTGCGTCACGCCTTGATTGTTAAGCCAAGACACTTCAAAAGCATGCCACCAATCAACACCTTGCTTAAGCTGATTGGAATGCCAGTTAATTTCATTTCGGCCTTTAGATCGGGGTATGGCATAAAGCGTATCTGGCTTATAAGTGGTCGGGTAGCTTGTGCTCTCTCCTAATACGCCATGTATACTCATAAAAATTCCTACAATAGATATCGAATATGGATGTTATTAGGGTCTGTTGAACATTCAAATGTGGAACTGGCGGTGGCTATTTTTTAGGCAATATGCAGGGAAATTTTTGACGCTTAGTCATTCTAAGTTAAAAAATTTCGCAATATATTGGCAAAAAATATACCCGCCCCGCAGGGCTGATGCTAAAATTGTCCCAAACGTTGTTGTAACCCTAGCTATGGTCCAATACGCTTCGGGCATTATCGACGATTTACGCCTAGTCTGGAACAATTTTAGCTATCAGCAGTCCTAATATTTGAATGTTCAACAGACCCTAAACGTATTTGTTATAAATTCTAAAGTGCAAAATACAGTTAAAGTTACAACCTAATGCGTGAGCCATCTTGTAACTGACGATAAGCGATCACGTAAAAAATAAGACAAAACAGAAAAATAGCAAACATGGAATACCACACATTCACATCAGAATAACCCAATATTCCATAGCGAAAAGAGTTAACCATATAAACTATTGGGTTTAATAACGATACGTTTTGCCAAAATGAAGACAAATTCTCTAAAGAATAAAACACACCGCCTAAGTACGTCAGTGGTGTCAGTACAAAGCTTGGAATAATAGAGATATCATCAAATGAACGCGCAAATACCGCATTAATAAACCCACCTAATGAAAATAACACTGAGGTGCCAATGACTGTAAATAGCATTATGAAAAAATGCTCTATACCCAGCTGGGTGAAAAACTGAGCAACGATAGAAACGATCAACGCGATCATTAACCCTCTAAAGATACCGCCACTAATATAACCTAACAATATAGAATGCTTGGACACAGGTGATACCAACAGCTCTTCGATGCTGCCGTGGAATTTTGCACTAAAAAAGCTAGAGACCACGTTTGAGTAACTGTTAGTAATGACTGACATCATAATAAGACCGGGGACAATAAACTGCATGTAAGGCACGCCGCCCATTTCACCGACACGTGATCCTATCATCTTGCCGAAAATTACAAAATAAAGACTCATGGTAATCACTGGGGGCAGCAACGTCTGAGGCCAGATCCGTAAAATACGCCGAACTTCTTTGATAAGAATGGTGCGAAAAGCAATCCACTTTTGCGACAAGCTCAAGCCTTCATTGTCGTTAGGCTTACGTACTGTATCTTCGTTTGCTGTCTTTTTGTTTACTGTATTTACGTTTGATGTATCTTCATTTAATGCATTACGTTGCAAATCACTCATAGTCCCGCCTCCTTCATACTGTCCTTACCTTCTACCCCTTTTTCGACCAAACGCATAAACAACTCTTCAAGACGGTTGGCTTTATTTCGCATACTCGATACTTCAACCCCTTGCAGGCTAAGTTGTTTAAACACACTATTTAATGACTCCCCTTCGGTGAGGGTGACTTCAATAGTTTGCTCATCGGGTTGGGTGACGGCGGTTATGCCGGTTAACTCTATGGTTTTAGTGTAGGGTTTATGCAAATCAAGAACAAAAGTTTCAACTGACAATTGCGCTAATAAATCCTTCATTTCCGTATTAATACGAATCTCACCATGATCTAAAATCGCAATTCGGCGGCACAATTGCTCCGCTTCTTCTAAATAGTGAGTCGTCAATATGATGGTTGTATTTTCTTCCTCATTTATCTGCTGCATAAAGTCCCACATCGAACGCCGCAGCTCGATATCTACACCTGCAGTAGGCTCATCTAAAATGAGTAATCTTGGCTTATGAATAAGCGCACGAGCAATCATTAACCGCCGTTTCATACCACCTGAAAGCTCCCGTGCTTTGTTATCACGTTTATCCCAAAGACCCAAAGCAGTTAATAACTTTTTGGCTCTAGGCTTAGCGTCTTTAGCGGCGATTCCAAAGTAACCTGCTTGGGTAAGCAGTATGTCTTGTACCTTTTCAAACTGATTGAAATTAAACTCTTGCGGCACGATACCTAAATACTGTTTGGCAATAGAGGGCTGTGTTAACAAGTCTGTACCAAAGATAGACACACTACCTTCTGTAGGCTTAAATAATGAGCTAATAATGCCTATCATGGTGGATTTACCAGCGCCATTGGGTCCCAATAAAGCAAAAAAACCGCCTTGAGGCACCGTTAGACTGACATCTTTAAGGGCGGCAAAGCCATTTCCATAGACTTTGGTTAGGTTCTTAACTTCTAAGGCAGGCGTAGAATGAGTCATGGGATCCCTATTTCAGAAAGTTGTTTGTTAATGTTATCTTTTTATTCGCTCTAAATGGCTAATGGCTCTAAATTGATGTTTGTTCACAATGACAATTTGCTCAAAACTAAGTCGCTTGACACTCATAGTGTCCGCATAACGTCTTAACTGTTTGTAGTGATGTTATACGAGTTGAGAGGTATATGGAGATAAAATTACCGAATTAAACCTTAGCGTTTATAAGATTAGTACAACGCCAAATAATTAAATCCCTAATCAGCTATACGTACAAAAATTTAAGCCACAGACTTTAAATCAAATCATCTAAATAAGTATTATTTGAACCTGAATAACTTGAGTAAAGAACTAGAACCTAAAAAATCCAAATTAAAAGAACTTAAACAATAAACAAAAAGGCACTTACCATAAAGTAAGTACCTTGATTGATTATTGACTTGGGTACAGCCACTAATGCCCTATCTTATCGTTATTAATAAATCACCTAGGTTAAGTTCAGTATAACAACGGTAAAGATGAAGGAGTTATTAACTAGACTGTTCTATCATGAAGTCCACAGCATTGGTAACTTCTTCATCAGGAATGTCCGCACCTCCACGTGCCGGCATATTACCGCTCTCACCTTGGAACCCATTTATAGCATGATCATAAAGCGTGTCTGTGCCTTTAGCAATACGAGGTCCCCAAGCGCCACTATCACCAATAGGAGGCGCACCGGCTACACCCGTTGCATGACAGGCTTGACATACCGCATTATAAACCGCTTCACCATCGCGAGGATCATCCGCAGAACCCGCTGAACTTGAGACTAGGGTAATATCACAGTTTCTATCACCAGCAAAACAAACGTTGCCATAAGGGCGTATACGATCAATTAAGTTAGGATATAGAGCAATTAGTTTTTGAACATGCGGTGGATCCTGAGGAACTTCAGCTTCGGCTTCTTTAGTAGCTTCAGCGGCAACTTCTTGGTCAGCTTCTACATCACCAGTGACTGCCGCCTCGTCAGTAGCTTCATTAGTTTCACTATTAGAAGAAATGGCTGCCGTGCCTTTAACATCAGCAACTTCTTCAGACTGTGTGGGAAGTTCGACCAGATCGTCCGCTTGAACCATAGAATAACTAGATAGACCAAGGATAGCAGCGGCGGTTAGCATCGCGATTTTTTTCATGCGTCACAATCTCATTTTAGAGCAACATTTCTGGGATAATCTACCAAATAAAGTAGTTAATAGGCCTGGAAAGTCGCGTTTGATTAGAAGAAGTAATCAAAAATTATTAATAACTAAGTATCATAAGCTCTTTTCCCTAATATTATAAGGGTAAATAGCATTTAAAAGCCATATTTGTATAGTGACTCTTTCGACAAAAGATAAAATTGCCAAATATCTTCTTATTAAAATGTATAAAAAACTCTACTAAACTCTATTTAGTCGATCACTATTTTTTAAGACTAACTTGTATAACCCGATAATGTAGCAAAACATAGTCAAGCTTGCATCCAATACCTACGGGTTATGTTAATTAAGTATTATCGAAGGTTAACATTGGTTTTATGACAGAGTTTTGGTAAACTACACGGCTCAAATCATGCGCTTGTAGCTCAGTTGGATAGAGTATCGGTTTCCGAAGCCGAGGGTCGTGGGTTCGATTCCCGCCAAGCGCACCATTATAAATTTTCTCATCCTATTTATTTAACTACGTTCTATTGTTTGCTTATATCCTCTTGTTCACGTGTCCATACATTGAGTCGATAATGGTGTAGAGAGATAACACAAATAAATAAATAGATAAATTGATAGATAAATACCTTCCTCTCCCTCAACTCTTTGCTAAGCAGTGGCTTTAGCTCAGCATATTTGGTTAAAAAATAAGTTTTGATGGGCTAAAAATCAGCCTACATTTTATTGTAATAAGTTATTGTGGGGTATATTTACACAACACCTATCACGGATATAAACCTATTGAACCCACTAACCCTATACACCTACTTGCCTTTAAATATAGCATGACGTTTTTCTTTAAATGCACTTATGCCTTCTGCTTTGTCTTCAGTAGAAGCCAGCAGCGAAAAGGCTTGACGCTCAAAATTCATGGCTGTCTCTAACCCCATTTATACCGAATTGTTCAAGGATCGTTTAGCTTGACTGATTGCAAATGGGCATTTCTAGCAATTTTGGTAGCGATCGTCCTCGCTTGCTCCAACACATTGTCATCACACAAGTCTATCATTACGCTTCAATCATACATTTTGGATGCTGGCATTATCTCCCCTGTATAAACCATCCGCGCTGCTCTATTTTTACCAATCAATCTAGGCAGAATTTGCGTGCCCCCTGCCCCAGGTATAATGCCTAACTTGAGCTCTGGCAGGCCAAACTTTGCATCAGTATGTGTTACTGCTAAATCTCAAGAGAACAATAACTCCATACCACCGCCATGACAATAACCTTCAATAGCCGCTAAGGGAGTGTTGCATTCCCTAATTCGGCGCCATGCTGCCATGCGAGCATCAAGTAAGGCTTGTTTTGGACTCAGTGTCGCAATTTCGTCTATAAACGATCCTGAGTGGAAACAACCCTTAATCGAAGGCACCGAAAAATATCTAAAGAATGTGAGTGATTTAGGACTGGATGCTGAAGGCACTTATGAAGCAACAAAATCTGCTAGTGCGGCTTGTGAAGTGTAAGTTTGAGGGTCGTATTTAAAGATGAAGTACAGTAACAATATTTACCTTAAAGTTTTCTTTCATGTTTTATTTAACGGCCTCTGCAAATCATTAAAACGCTTAGCCTAATATTTAAAAATGATTAGAGTGTGTCCCTATTTGGATTATGTGGCTAAAAATGAGATAGGTTTTTGTCAAACACGAATAATTTCGAAGATAATATAGGCATATTAGCTAGAAATTAAACATAGTTTGGAGAAAGTATAGCCATTTTTAGACCATAACTTATTTCATTTGCAAATAGGGACACGCCCTAGGTTATAAAGCTATCAAGCCTGCGAATTTGAATAACCTCATAGAGGTGTGGCTTCAAAGCTTTTTTATTTTTCATGTGCAATTCAATTCAATTTGTACATGACACCTGAATTAATTCGACGTTAAAGAACTTTAAGCTTGTAAGTTTATGCCAAAGTTTTTTAGTACATTTAAAAGCTAAGGCGTATTCACCATGCCAATTAACTCAATCTTAAGCTCATCCTTACTTGGCATACTATGAAAGTTAATCACTGTTATATCACCAAGCTTACGACGACCCAATGCTGCGTTTTTATCCAGTGTTAGCATCGCAACTTTTTTAGAGCCAGTTTTTAGCATCAAATGATGATTCTTGACGGTCGCATTCAAAGATGGAAATAAATTGACTACGCGTTTTTTTAAGGTTTTTAATTGGGTATTCGAAGCTTTACTAAACTCCCCCACTTTACTTCTAAATTTTGGCGATGCAGATGATGCAGATTTAGCGTTCTTAGTATTCTTTAAACCACTTGAACGCTTGAAATTGTTAAGTTTTGGCTTTTTAATTAATGCCAATGTGAACAACACAATCAAAGTAACTAAGATAATACTCAGTAACAGGGTTCCACTAAATTCATGATTCATGACGCCTCCAAATCTGTTACTGTATTAAATAGACAGTTATTAAATAGACAACTAATAAATGAAAAACTGCTTTAATTCATTTATACCAAATTTTATGACATTAAGTACATTATGAATAACTTATCTAATCATCATACCGCTACTGACATTATAGCCACATCAGAGCGCATTTGTATATTAACAGGTGCGGGAATATCCGCAGAAAGTGGCATTCCTACGTTTCGTGATAAGCAAACTGGACTTTGGGAGAACTATCGTGCCGAGGATTTAGCCAACATCGAGGCTTTTGAGCGTAATCCTGAAATGGTTTGGACCTGGTATCAGTGGCGACGCGGATTGGTAAAGGACAAGCAGCCTAACCCCGCTCATTACGCAATAGCGGACTTGATGACCTGGGCTGATACAAATGATAAGACTGTCTATTTAGTTACTCAAAACGTTGATGACTTGCATGAGCAAGCAGGAGCGAAAGCTACCCATTTACATGGCCATCTATGGAAAAATAAGTGTAGTAACTGTCATAAAGCTTATGATGCACCTATTGATTACGACAACGAACAACTTTTTAGTTGTCCTGAATGTGGCGGGAACATTCGCCCAGATATTGTTTGGTTTGGTGAAATGCTTCCACAAGATGAATGGCAGTTTGCCGAACATGCAGTTAATCACTGCGATGTATTTATAAGTGTTGGTACATCAAGTTTGGTATATCCTGCAGCAGGATTAGCACAAGTAGCAAAACAAAACGGTGCTAAACTTATCGAGATTAATTTAAATCCCACTCAAAATCCTATAATAGATGTGGTTCTAGAAGGTAAAGCAGGCGAAGTACTGCCTAAATTGGTAGAAAGCTTATAGGTATTCGTTTATAAATTACTATTTATTATAGATATCTGTTTATAAATAACAGCTTGTAGATATAGTGACAATTTAATAGCTGCTTTCTGAGAGCTACTTTTCGTTATTGATAACTACTTTAGAAATACAACTGTATCTGATAATTCATTACCTTCTGGATCATGCTCAAGATGATAGTGCTGTCTTAGTAATTGACCAATCTCTTCTAGTAAGTCCGATAGGCTCTTTTCGACATTACCTTTTGACATTCCCGCTATGGCTTTGTCACACATCGCTTGCCATACCGTTGGGCTTACATGGGAGTTGATACCCCTATCAGCTACAATTTCGAGGGTATGCTCACAGATATTAACGTACACGAGCACGCCTGTATTTTCTTCTGTATCCCAAACACGGTACAAACTAAACAGATCTATCGCACGCTCACGGCTACCAATGCGGTATGCCATATTTATCGGAATATGATTCTCTATAATTAAGAAAACTTCGCCACGGTGACCTTTTTCAGCTTGTGCGACATTTGCAGTTAATCGCGATAGAGCCTCATTTGAAACCCAGCGATTATGTAATATAGGTACAAACAATGCTTGTCGCCACCACCTAAAAAAGCTAGGTTCACTAACCACGTCATGTCCCTCAGCAATATTAGGATGCGTTAAGGGAACATCAGAGTTGTTATCTTGATGATTTGGTGATTGCTGTGATGGGTGTTGCATAATTCGCGTTACCTTAAGCCTAGAGTCTACTTCAATGTGATTAGCGTTTACTTAATTTATAAACAATAAATATGTGGTTCATTGGTATGGTTGTACGAACATGGCTTGTTAGCCTTTAAGCTGTTCACATATGAGCGATTCGCTGTTAGCATATGTTCGCTGTATGCATATGATTGTGATCACTACCACGACCCGCCAGCACCGCCACCACCAAAACCGCCGCCGCCGCCGCCGAAGCCGCCACCACCAAATCCACCGCCGAAGCCACCACCACCCAAGCCGCCGCCAAATCCGCCACCTGGGAAGAAAACAACTCCGCCACGTCGACCGCCACCACGGCCCCCTCTTCCACCGCCTTTCCCGCCACCGCGAGAAATTAGAAAAAGCCATAAGAAAAAGGCTAAAAATAGAGTCGTGATAAATCCGCCACCGCTACTCAGGGACATTAATATAAAGCCACCTGTAGCGAATAAAGAGCCTAATATACGACCAAAAACTGACGTCAAAAACATACCAAAAATAAACGCAATAATTAAAGTGCCAAATAATGAGGGCGCCTCTGCATCCATGGCTTGACCTCGTTGGCGCTCTTTTACGAGTTCATCAGATTGGGCTAATATATCTGGATCAGCCACTAACCGCTCTTCAATACGGTTAATTCCTTTTATAAGACCGCCGGCATAATTACCCTGCTTAAAAAAGGGTGTGATATCCTCATCTATAATACGATTAAGGGCAGCATCAGGCAGCACACCTTCAAGCCCATACCCTGAATGTATATAGACATCTCGATCATTTACTGCCACCAATATGAGCAATCCATCGTCGGTTGCGGCCTCCCCTAACTCCCAGCGCTCGGCAACCTCCAGACTATACTGGAATATATCCATACCATTGGTCGATGGTACGGTAACTAACGCCGCTTGCGCTAATCCTTGATCATAAATATTGCGTAATCGTTGACTGAGAACTTGCTTTTCTTGAGGGGATAAAATATTGGCTTGATCAACGACAGGCGAGTTAAGGATTAATTTATCATTATCGACACTCTGCGCCGTAGACTGACGCGGCGCAGGACTATCCACCGCTACTCCAGTTGATGAATTAACATCATCCGTAGAAGCTTCTCCAATTTCGGACAGGTTAGGCAGGTTGTCTCTAATAGCTTCATTGCCTAGCACAGCATCATTGATTGCTTCGTTCTGTCTACCAGCTTGGGTAATTGCAATCAAATCTTCGACACTTTGGCTTGACTGTACGCCAGAGTTATTTGTGTTATCTAGAGTGTTTACATTATCTACGCTCTGATTTGCAGTCGCCGTCGCAGTGTCAGCATAACTTAAAGGCATTGCAAACAAACTAGCGCCTATTAATGTAATGATTGACAAGCGTTGCTTTAAGTTTTGCATATTAATCGTTACCACCTAAAATTATAATGCCATTACCATAAAACTAGTATATGAATAACTGTATTGACTTGAAGCCAAGACTCAGTGAACATTATCAATGAGTGTCTACAGTAATAATATGCTTTTAAAATTAGCTCAATGAAAAAGTTTTTTTAAGTTAAGACCAACTTTAAGGTTAGACGCTTGATCATATATAGAGTAAAAAGGAGGTAGTACAATGCATTTGTAATATCGGTTATACAAACAAGTTCTATCTAATAACGCGTATTACTTTATAAATTTGTCTAATTGTTAGACTACCTCTTTTCACTCTTAAATTAAAACCAACCTTTGCATTAGTTTATTTGTACAAGCAGGTTATTCCCCAAAATTAACTTCTGGTGCAGTCGATATCGCTGCTTCGTTTTCAACTGTAAAATTAGGCTTGGTGTCCATACCAAATACTTTGGCAGTAATATTAGTTGGGAATTGACGAACTGTTGTATTATAACCTTGTACCTGCTCAATATAACGGTTGCGAGCGACGGTAATACGGTTTTCAGTACCTTCTAACTGTGCTTGCAAGTCTTGGAACAATCTATCTGATTTGAGCTCTGGGTAACGCTCTGATACTGCCATCAAGCGAGACAAGGCGCCTGACATCTGCGCTTGAGCTTCTTGATAGTTCTCCATCGCTTCAGGATCATTTAACACCTCTGGTGTTAGCTGGATACTACCCGCACGTGAACGCGCTTCAGCAACTTGGGTAAACACCTCTTGCTCTTGATCCGCATATTGCTTCACAACTTTAACTAAGTTAGGTACCAAATCATCACGGCGCTGATATTGGTTAACCACCTCAGACCATGCTGCGGTAACTTGCTCGTCCTGAGCTTGAAGATTGTTGTATCCACAGCCGGATAAGCTAACCGCAGAAGTAGCGATGGCGATAGATAGCATTAATGGTTTTAAAATTGATTGACGTGTCATATTAAATTTCTCCAAATCTTAAGCTAAAAATATTAAAGTGAACTTAACGCTAATGAGTACTAATAGTAAATATAGGGACTGTAAATTTTGGATATCAATATTATGCTCAAAACCCTATCCACTGAATAAATTGTAAAATTAACTAAGCTTTACTCATCATGAACCTTATAAGCAGGTGTTTATTAAGTTTGATGATGTTTTTATAGCTTTAAATCTATACAAAATAACTGATATAACCATATTTAATTTAAAAAATAATCTGGCATTTTAGTTTTTTTTGTGGCAAATTAAAGTTACGTAGTGGTAAATTTGTGTAACATTTGAACAAATACTCTTACATTGACACAGGTTTATTTCGAGTGGTGTTTGTGTTTATCTAATTGCATTGATGGGTTTTTTTAGATTCTATTAATTAAATAAGCGCTGTACACCTATGTGATTTAATTTAGTTGAACATTCCAGACCCGTTCAATTTTCTACACTAGGATAGAACTATGGAAGGCATTGTTAGTGCTTTAAATGGCATTATTTGGAGCCCAGCGCTCATCTATCTGTGCTTAGGCGCAGGTTTATTTTATTCAATTTTAACCCGTTTTGTTCAGGTTCGTCTTTTTGGCGAGATGATTCGTCTTTTATTTAAACGTAAACCTGATAACGATGGTATATCCTCATTTCAGGCTTTAGCAGTTTCATTAGCTGGTCGTGTTGGTATGGGTAATATTGCAGGTGTTGCCGCTGCCATCGGCTTCGGTGGTCCAGGTGCGGTATTTTGGATGTGGGTTGTAGCTTTTTTAGGCGCTTCAACTGCTTATGTAGAATCAACGCTTGGTCAGATTTATAAAGAACGTGATGTTGTCACCGGTGAATACCGCGGTGGTCCCGCTTATTACTTCGAAAAAGCTTTGGGTCAAAAATGGTATGGCATTTTGTTTGCGATTGCCTCGATCATTGCTTGTGGTATTTTCTTACCAGGCGTTCAGGCGAACGGTGTGGTTAACGCCGTCGCACAAGTTGCTGGTGAAGGCTCTGCCATGAACTTGTTTGGTATGGAAGTCGGCTCTACCCGTATTATTGCACTTGTTATTATCCTTGCCGTGCTTGGTTTTATCATCTTTGGTGGTATTCAGCGTATCGCCAAATTCACCGAATATGCCGTACCTTTTATGGCGCTAGGTTATATCATACTCGCACTGCTTATTATGTTTACTAACTTTAGCATGGTGCCTGAAGTGTTCGGTATGATTATTGGCGATGCCTTCACCGCACAAGCTGGCTTCGGTGCTGCTATTGGTTGGGGTGTTAAACGTGGCGTTTACTCAAATGAGGCTGGTCAAGGTACAGGACCACATGCTGCGGCGGCGGCCTCTGTTGATCATCCTTCTCAGCAGGGTTTGGTACAAGCGTTCTCAGTATATGTTGACACCTTATTGGTTTGTTCTGCAACCGCCTTTATGATTTTGTCGACTAATATGTATAACATCCAAGGTGAGTTACCAGACGGTGAATTTTTAGTTCAAAACGTTGCTGCGGATACAGCTATAAGCTCTCCATCATTTACGCAAATGGCGATGGAATCTGTTTACGGTACATTTGGTAATACCTTTATTGCAGTTGCTGTATTCTTCTTTGCTTTTACTACTATTTTGGCCTACTACTATATTGCTGAAGTTAACATCTCTTACTTAACGCGATTTGGTGGTAAGAGTGCAACCAAGGGCGGCTTATTCGCCGTTAAAATTGTCATTATGTTTATGGTGGCCTATGGTGCGCTAAATACTTCAGGCTACATTTGGGGTCTTGGCGATGTTGGTGTTGGCTTAATGGCTTGGTTAAATATTATCGGCATTATTATTATTTTCTTTGTGGCTCGTCCTGCACTTGATATTCTTAAGGATTATGAAGCACAGCTCAAAGCAGGCGGCGGTACGACTGCTAAGCGCTTTGTGTTTGATCCTGCTAAGTTTGGCATCAAAAACGCCACTTACTGGGAGGAGCGTCATAAACAAGCGGAAGCTGCTAAGCGTAAAGATGTTTTATAATACTTAATTTATTAAACATGTTTTAAATCAGAATATTCAAATCGTTTTAAAGCCCATTATTAATATATTGGGCTTTTTGTTATTTGCATGAATAATTTTACCTCTAGCCTGATCCTATATGAATATCACAAGACATCATCAAAATAGGCAAATATATAACTCAAATGCGGCAGGAACGCTTAATATGCTAAACTAGTAGTTTATAAATACTATTTTTATCAATTTTAATATGCGTATATAAAATAAGACCTTATTGCCCCTATTGAGCCGCTATTTTACTAATATTTTACTTTTTATAAGAAAGCCCTATGACGACCTGTGCACATCCTGAACATAACCTAGACAACGCTGCTCCTAAAGACAAAACACACAAACAGCACAACCCCGATAATTTTAACCTTGTTCTGCCGAGCGAGTTGCCATTTAAAGACAAGCAGCTTACCGCTCGCGCACGCATTGTTGCCGAGCTTGATAAACGTATTTTAATGCTCGATGGCGCAATGGGCACCCAAATTCAGACCTATAAACTACAAGAGGCGGATTATCGAGGCGAACGTTTTGCCGATATTGAGCAAGACGTACAGGGTAATAATGATTTGCTGGTACTGACCCAGCCGCAAATGATCAAAGAGATTCATATTGACCACCTAAATGCTGGTGCGGATATTATTGAGACCAATAGCTTTAACGGTACGCAGATTTCGATGGCAGATTATGACATGGAATATCTGGTGCCGGAGATTAACCGTGAGGCGGCACGACTTGCTCGTGAGGCTGCCGATGAGTTTACGGCTCAAAATCCAGATAAGCCCCGTTTTGTGGCAGGCGTGATTGGTCCTACGTCGCGTACGTGCTCGATATCTCCCGATGTCAATGACCCTGCGTTTCGTAACGTCACCTTTGATGAACTGGTCGACAACTATACCGAGGCAACCTATGCGCTGATTGAAGGCGGCGTTGACCTGATTTTGATTGAAACTATCTTTGATACACTAAACGCCAAAGCGGCAATATTTGCAGTCACGGGCGTGTTTGAAGCATTGGGTTTTAAATTACCGATTATGATATCAGGTACGATTACCGATGCATCAGGGCGTACGCTGTCAGGGCAAACCGCCGAAGCCTTTTATAACTCGATTCGTCATGCCAAGCCATTATCGGTTGGCTTTAACTGTGCGCTCGGTGCAGATGCGCTAAAACCGCATATCCAAACGTTATCGGACGTTGCCGATACTTATATCTCAGCACACCCCAATGCAGGTCTGCCTAATGAATTTGGTGAATATGACGAGACGCCCGAAGAGACTGCCGCTCTGCTAGATGGTTTCGGTAAATCAGGCATTTTAAACATCGTTGGTGGCTGTTGTGGTACGCGACCAAGCCACATCAAAGCGATTGCGGATGTGATGGCAAAATATCCACCGCGCAAAATACCAACCATTGCCCCTGCCTGCCGACTATCTGGTCTTGAGCCGTTTAACATCACTGGAAACAGCTTATTTGTTAATGTGGGTGAGCGCACCAACGTTACCGGTTCACGTAAATTCCTACGACTCATCAAAACAGGCGAATTTACCGAAGCATTAGAGGTGGCATTAAATCAAGTTGAAGGCGGCGCACAAATTGTCGACGTCAACATGGATGAGGGCATGCTCGACTCCAAAGCGGCTATGGGGCATTTCTTAAACCTCGTCGCCAGTGAGCCAGATATCAGCCGTGTACCACTAATGATTGACTCGTCAAAGTGGGACATTATCGAAGAAGGCTTAAAACGCACGCAGGGCAAAGCGATAGTTAACTCTATCTCTTTAAAAGAAGGACATGATGAATTTGTCGAACGTGCCAAGCTGTGTATGCGCTACGGTGCCGCCATTATCGTTATGGCGTTTGATGAAGACGGTCAAGCCGACACCTACGAGCGTAAAATCGAAATCTGTAAGCGCAGTTATGACGTACTGGTCGATGAAGTGGGCTTCCCCAGTGAAGACATCATCTTTGACCCCAATATTTTTGCGGTCGCCACCGGTATCCCCGAGCACAACAACTACGGCGCTGACTTTATCAACGCCACCCAATGGATAACCGACAACTTACCCAATGCCATGGTCTCAGGCGGTGTCTCTAACGTGTCGTTTAGTTTCCGTGGTAATCCCATTCGTGAAGCCATCAATGCCGTGTTCCTATATCACGCCATTAAAGCGGGGCTGACTATGGGTATCGTCAACCCCGCCATGTTAGAGGTATACGACGAAATTCCAAAAGACGCCCGTGAAGCCATTGAAGATGTGATGCTTAATCGCAATCAGGGCGAGAGCGGTCAAGACGCCACCGAACGTCTAATGGATGTGGCGGAAAGCTACGTTGCTGGGGGTAAAAAGAACGACGGCACGGTGGACTTATCATGGCGTGAGCAATCGGTCGAAAAACGTATCGAACATGCCTTAGTTAAAGGCATCACCACCTATATTGATGAAGACACTGAAGAGGCACGCCTGAAATACCCCAAACCGCTACACGTTATCGAAGGTCCTCTCATGGACGGCATGAATGTGGTCGGTGATTTATTCGGTGCCGGTAAAATGTTTCTACCGCAAGTGGTCAAATCTGCCCGTGTGATGAAACAATCGGTCGCTTGGCTAAATCCTTATATCGAAGAAGAAAAGGTCGAGGGCGAAGTCAAAGGTAAAGTGCTGATGGCAACGGTGAAAGGCGACGTGCACGATATAGGTAAAAATATTGTGGGCGTGGTGCTCGGCTGTAACGGTTATGATGTGGTTGATTTGGGCGTGATGGTGCCGTGCGATAAAATCTTAGATACTGCCATTGCGGAAAAATGCGACATCATCGGGCTGTCGGGTTTGATTACCCCAAGCCTTGATGAAATGGTGTATGTTGCCAAGCAAATGCAAGAGCGTGGCATGACGCTACCGCTGATGATTGGCGGGGCGACCACTTCCAAAGCGCATACCGCTGTTAAGATTGAACCCAACTATCAAAACGATGCGGTTATCTACGTCACCGATGCCTCACGCTCGGTGGGTGTGGTCACCAAACTGCTGTCCAAAGAACACCGTGTCGAGCTCATTGCAGAGACTCGTGCAGAATACGAAAAAGTTCGTGCCCGCCTTGCCAACCGTAAGCCCAAGGCCGCCAAATTGAGCTATGCAGACGCTATCGAAAAGGGCTTCCAATTTGATTGGGACAGCTACACGCCACCTGTACCTAACACGCTCGGGCAAGTCATCTTGGACGACTACCCGATTGAGAACCTACTGCCATACATTGACTGGACGCCCTTTTTTATCTCGTGGGGACTCGTGGGCAAATACCCGAAAATCTTTGATGATGATGTGGTTGGCGAGGAAGCCAAAGATTTATTTGGTAACGCGCAAGATTTACTACGCAAACTTATTGATGAAAAATTAGTCATTGCCAAAGGCGTGTTCAAACTTATGCCGGCACGTCGTACTGGCGATGACACCCTAACCGTGTACGACAAAGCGCCTACCGATGGCGGACAACCTACCCATCACTTTGAGCATTTGCGTCAACAATCTGACAAAGCCAGTGGTAAGCCCAACTACAGCCTAGCCGACTTTATCTCACCATCGGACACCACTACCGACTATCTCGGCGGATTCACCGTATCTATCGTGGGCGCGCACGAACTGGCAGATAATTACAAAGAAGCAGGCGATGACTACAACGCCATCATGGTTCAAGCCCTTTGTGACCGCCTAGCCGAAGCCTTTGCCGAGCATTTGCATAGCTTGATTCGTACCCAATATTGGGGTTATCAGCCTAATGAGAGCCTGACCAATGAAGAGTTGATTAAAGAGAAATACGTCGGCATTCGCCCTGCCCCCGGCTACCCTGCTTGCCCTGAACACACTGAAAAAGGCAAGCTGTTTGATTGGTTAGACACCACCAATGCCATTGGCACAACCCTAACCGAAAGTTTTGCCATGTGGCCTGCTTCTTCGGTCAGTGGCTTTTATTACTCGCACCCTGAAAGTGTGTATTTTAATGTAGGTAAGATTGGGCGTGATCAGTTAGAGGACTACGCTGAGCGTAAAGGGTGGGATATGCAGACGGCTGAGAAGTGGTTGAATCCGAATTTGTAACGGTATTTTTAAGCAAGCTTCGTATTGGATATTTATAATGATTAATAAAGATAATTTCAAACACGTACTTAGATTTCTAGGTTTTGATGAGCAAGGTGATATTTTTAGTAATCGCTACGCTAATAGCGTAACTCTACAAGTAGATTTTGCACAAAAAAAACTTATCTATCCATAAAGTGAGGGCTTAACGGTTAATGAACGGCAAACCTGTAACTTCTCACAAAATGAAAACTTTGTCGTTTTTGAATGTGTTCATCGACTCCTAGCTCAAGGCTATAAACCAAAACACATTGAGCTTGAACCAAAATGGCAACTTGGTCACGGTGCGAGCGGTGGACGTGCAGATATTTTAATTAAAGATAATAAAAATGACACCTTATTAATTATTGAATGTAAAACCGCAGGTAACGAATTAACCAAAGCTTGGCAACGTACCCTACAAGATGGTGGACAGCTCTTTAGTTATGTCAAACAAACCAGTACAACGCAGTTTATTTGTCTGTATGCTTCTGATTGGTTAGACAATAGCGTTGTGTCAAAATATTATCTTATCTCTCTTATCGACAATGCCACGTTAGTTAACGAACTTAAAGAATTAAGTGATGAGCCTGTATTAACCTATGCCGATAGCAAACTTAAAGCAGTTGAAGATATTGTTGATACATGGAAACAGACGTATCAAAGCGATTATACAACACGCGGATTGTTTGAAGACGATATACAACCTTATTTTATAGGGAAAAACAAATATACGCTTAATGACTTACAGGCGATTAATAGCCGTGATATTCAAGGTAAATACAATGAGTTTGCGACGATTATGCGTCAACACAACGTTTCTGGACGTGAAAACGCTTTTGACAAATTAGTCAATTTATTTTTATGTAAAATTGTTGATGAAACCAATAATCCTGATGACCTTAAATTCAACTGGAAAGGCATTAGCTACGATAGCCCTTTTGATTTACAAGACAGACTCCAAGCGTTATATCAGCAAGGCATGAAAAAGTTTTTAGATGAAGAGGTCACCTACGTTCGAGAAAGTGAAGTAGTAGAAGCCTTTAGGTTTTACAAGAATGACCCTGTAGAAACTCAAAAAGCAATTAAAGCGATGTTTCGTCGTTTAAAATTCTTTACTAATAATGATTTAGCGTTTATCGACGTACATAACGAACGGCTTTTTGAACAAAACTCTGACGTACTATTAAAAATAGTTAAAATGCTACAAGACATGCGCCTTAAAACTACCGAAGAAAACCAATTTTTGGGTGATATGTTTGAAGGTTTTCTTGATCAAGGTGTCAAACAGTCTGAAGGGCAGTTTTTTACTCCTATGCCGATTGTTAAATTTTTGATGAAGTCGTTACCCCTTAATGAATTAATCGCCAATAGCGAAGACATACCCAAAGTCATTGATTATGCTTGCGGAGCAGGGCACTTTTTAAACGAGTATGCCTCAACTATTCGACCAATCATCGAAGCGGACGACGATAAACAATTATCTGATTATTACGATAGTATCATCGGTATCGAAAAAGAGTATCGACTATCTAAAGTTGCTAAAGTTTCTGCCTTTATGTACGGTCAAGATGACATTAATATTGTCTATGCTGATGCGTTGGGCAAAAATGAAGCCATCGAGAACAACAGTTATTCTGTGTTAGTTGCAAATCCGCCCTACAGTGTTAAAGGCTTTTTGGACACGCTTACGCCACTTGAGCGCAAACAGTACGAACTAATTAACTATATAAACGAAAAAAAGTATGCCGTTAATAACAGCATCGAAACCTTTTTTATCGAGCGTGCTAAACAGCTTTTAAAAACGGGCGGTATTGCATCAATTATCGTGCCTTCCTCTATCTTGACCAAAGGCAAAGCCAGTAGTACCTCAAACGCCAAAAACGTTTATGTGGCTACTCGTGAAATCTTACTTAAATATTTTGATATAGTTGCCATTGCCGAGTTTGGTAGTGGTACGTTTGGCAAAACAGGTACAAATACTGTGACGTTATTTTTACGTCGTAAAGAGACCACACCACCAACCCAAGATAAACACTTTGAAGAGCGTGTTAATCATTGGTTTAATATATCTCATCAAGCACCAATTTCAACAAGTTCAATCAATAACATCACCGCAATAGACAGCAATGCAGTTTTTGATGATAGGCATTGGATTGACGCTTATTGTCAGCACTTATCTTTGGATACTGATGCGTATAAAACGCTGTTGCGAGGTGTGCCGAGTGAAGCTCTGCTTGAAACAGATTACTTTACCAGTTATATCAAAGAATTTAATAAATGGTCAGAGATTAAAAACCTGAAAAAACGCAAATCTTTTAAAGATTTATCAGCTGATGATAAACGAAAAGAGCTAGATAAACGCTTAACTGCCTATTTGCATAATAATGAAAAAGACAAACTTTATTACTTTGTGCTAGCAAGCCAAAACCCTCAACCTGTGGTTATCGTCAAAAGCCCAAGTAAAACCAAAGCAATGAAAGCATTTTTGGGCTATGAGTGGAGCAGTGCTAAAGGCAATGAGGGTATCAAGTATCTAGGCGGTGTGCCGTTAGACACCAGCGAGATTGACAGCGTGGACGAAGACAGTGGCGAGGTGGCGTTTGATGAAGAGGACAAACGAGTACTTAGCAATTTATATAACTTGGACAACATTAATACGCCTTTATATGACCCACATAATAAAGATAATGACGCTAAGATTAATCGTCTAATTAATCAAAACTTTTTACAGCAAGATATTGATATACCTGAGACTTTGAAAGACTTTGTGACGACTGCTAATTTGGTGGATATGCTCGATTTTGAGGTGGTCGATTTTACTAAAGCATTTAGCTTAACGCCTAAACTGGATTTGAAGATTGATACGAAATGGCGAATTGAAAGAGTCATTGATTTGTGTGAACTTGGGCGTGGTAGAGTCATTAGTCATAAATATATCGATGAGCATAAAGGTATATACCCTGTTTATTCGTCACAGACAAAAGATAATGGTGTTATGGGTTATATAGACACCTACGACTTCGAAGGAGACTACGTCACATGGACAACAGACGGAATCTATGCAGGAACTTGCTTTTTTAGAACGGGTAAATTTAATTGCACCAATGTTTGCGGTACTTTGAAAATCATTGATGAACAAAAAGTTAACTATTACTATCTTTCAAATGTGCTTGATATATTCTGTAAACCATATGTTGTTCAATCTGCAAACCCTAAACTTATGAATGATGATATGGCAAGAGTCAAAGTTCCAATACCACCCTTAGAGATTCAACAAGAAATAGTTGACGCTTGTGAAGTGGTTGATACAGAGGTTGAGCAAGCCCAAGAAAATATTAATTCTTCAGTAGCAAATATAGAAAACATCATTGTAGAAAGCTTAAACAATCCTACTTCACAATATCGTTTAAATGATAGCGATAAATTTACTATCGGTATAGGCAATAGATTATTAGCAAATGAAATAAGCGACATTCTTGCATCAGGTCTAATACCCGTTTTTAGTGCCAATGTATTAAAACCTTTTGGTTATATCAATAGGGCGTACTTTGATAATTATACACAGCCATCAGTGCTATGGGGTATTGATGGTGATTGGATGGTAAATCACCTACCTGCGAATCAACCTTTTTTCCCTACTGACCATTGTGGTTATATTAGAGTTCAAACCGATGAGATAAATCCTAAATATCTTGCTTACTTATTGCAAAAGGCAGGAGAACAAGAGCGTTTTTCACGTCATCATCGAGCATCTTCTGAAAGAATAAAAAACTTAAGTCTATCGCTACCTGATATTCAGATACAAAACGAAGTAATCAATAAAGTTATTCTACTTGAAACTAAAATAGTCGATGCTCAAGCCATTATTGATAATAGCCAAGATAAAAAACGCACGATTATTAAAGACTATTTGTAAATTTTACCTAACGTCGCCTTGGGGTGCGGTTTAGCCCCGATTGAAGCGGATATACTGGCAGAATTAACAAGTTGCGAGAGCCCATCCTGAATTCTGTGTAACTGCAATTTAGATTAAATGCTTACTAACACGCTCATCGAACATAATCATAAATCGATTAAGAGCAGACGTCCAGTTACGGATGGGCATCGACCACTTTTTAGACGCCTGCTGAGTCGCTAGATAAACAACCTTTAACGCCGCTTGATCAGATGGGAATATCTTACGCTTATTCACAGCGGTACGAATCACGCTATTTAATGACTCGATAGCATTGGTCGTATAAATGGCTTTTCTAATGTCTTTCGGGTAATCAAAGAACACGGTTAAGCCCTCCCAATTATTGCGCCAAGAGGTAACCACATGCGGGTATTTATCGCCCCAGATCTCATTAAACTGCTCAAGGCTAGCCTCTGCCAGCTCAAGCGTATCAGCACCATAAACCGCCTTTAAACCAGCCGCTACTTTTTTTCTATCTTTCCATGGTACAAACTTCATAGAGTAACGTACCATATGCACAATACATAGCTGAACCTGTGTGTTTGGATATACCGTATTAATTGCCTCGCTAAAGCCTTTTAAACCATCCACACAGGCAATAAGAATATCTTGAACCCCACGGTTTTGTAGTTCAGTGAGAATACCTAGCCAGAACTTAGCGCCTTCATTCTCCGATAGCCACATACCCAGTAGCTCCTTTTTGCCCTCAAGATTGACGCCTAAGGCCAGATAGATGGCTTTATTAATGATTTGCTTGTCTTGACGTACTTTAACGACAATGCAGTCTAAATATACGATAGGATATAAGCTACTTAGTGGACGATTCTGCCATGCTGTGATGTCATCTATGATGTTGTCAGTAACCCTTGATACGAGACTGGTTGAGATATCAACGTCATAGATATCTTTGATACTCTCAACAATCTCAGTGGTTGTCTGGCCTTTGGCGTAAAACATGATGATTTTATCATCGAGCCCAGTGATACGAGTTTGATGCTTTGCAACCAATACAGGATCAAAGCTTCCTTCACGGTCTCTGGGTGTAGATACTTCAATCTCACCTGTGTCACTGCGCACTGTCTTTTTGGTGTGACCGTTGCGCTTGTTTGGGGTATCCGCCTTTTCATGCTTAGGATAGCCTAGATGCTCTTCCATCTCGGCTTCTAATGCAGTGTCAATAAATGACTGCATGAGCTCTTTTTGAAATGCTTTGATGTCTTCAAAGCTGCCAACGTGTTTGGCCATTTGTTCGGCTAGTTTTTTTAGTTCTGTTTGTTTTGTCATTGCTTATTCTCCTTTACTATGGATTATAAGCAGTTACACAAAGTTTGGGAAAGTCTC